>JACSRG010000091.1 GCA_014879865.1 Anaerolinea sp. | reverse complement strand
TCGTAATCATCACCGCCGTTCTCGCCGCATGGGGCTTCCAGACCAATGAAGTCTGGGATGACGCCTACATCACTTTCCAGTACGCCCGCCAGCTCACCGACGGCGCAGGGATCGTGTACTACCCCGGCGATCAGCCCTCGCAGGGATCGACATCCATGCTCTTTTTGCTGCTGACGAGCACCGCGCTGCGTCTCGGCATCAGCGCCGAAGCCGCCGCCTTCGTCTTCAACGCCATCGGCATGTACATGATCGCCGCCGCCGCTTTCCTCTTCAGCCGCTTCGTGACGACCAATCTCGTGTGGCGCGGCGTGCTGGCGCTGCTGCCAGCGCTCTCGAGCGCCGTGATCTATCACCAGACGAGCGGGTTGGAGACGAATCTCTGGACGGGGCTGGTGCTGCTGACCGCCGCGCTGCTCACCCTGCCGCGTACGCGTCGCATGGTCAGCGTGTACACCGTGTTGAGCTTCTTGATCTGCCTAACGCGCCCGGACAGCGCGCTGTTCGTCGGCGTGTGGTGGCTGGCGCTGCTGATCGAGAACCGCCGCCAGAACTTCCCGCTGTTCCTCGGTTTCCTCGCCGCCGGGCTGATGTATCTCGCCGCACTCTACCTGTATTTTGGCGACATCCTCCCGACTGCCTACTACATCAAAGTCGGGGCGGAAGGCGGCGTGCGCTACGTGCTCTACTTCCTGTCAAGCGTGGTCATTTCGCCGCTGGTCATCTGGGGATTGTGGACACTGCGTCGTTCCCCGGTGCTGTGGTGGACTGCGCCGATCCTGACGCTGCCGATCTTCTACCTGTTCACCAAGCCGCTCAACGGCGGAGTCTTCCGCTTCTTCCACCCGCTGACCTGCTTGGCGATCATCTACGGCAGCCTCGGCTTGTTCTTGCTGGCGGGGTGGGTGCGCGGGAAGATGCCGGTGCGCTGGCGTCCGCTGGCGGGGCTGACGGCGACCGCGATCCTCTTGGCGGTCAATACCTATCCCGTCGGCGTCAACCTGATCTCCCGCCAGTCGATCCCCGCCGAACCGCTGCGTCTGTGGAGTCACGCGCTGGCGCAGATCGAACCGCCGATCAGCATCATCTACGGGGATGCCGGGATGCTGCCGTACCTGTCCGGTCAGCGCTTGATCGATCCCGTCGGGCTGGCAGAACCCACCATCGCGCGTAATGCCGCCAAGCATGGTAAGGGCTGGGTGATCGACTACCTGCTTGATCAGCGGGCAGACGTGATCGGCTTTTACATCGGCTTTGATGGGCAGATTTACAATGCCGCGCACGGCGTGATCGGCAGCGCCTACAGCGACCTGTATCAAGCGGCGGATTTTCAAGCGAATTACCAGTTGATCGGCGCGCTGAACTACGGCAGTCATTACTGCGTGTGGTTCGTTCGCAATGACAGCCCCGCGCTGGCAGAGCTTCAAGCTGCGATCCGCCCGCTGGCGATGGCGGAAATCCCGCCGATCATCCCGTAGCGCCGGAGCTACTTCTCCGCGACGCGGAATTTCACGATGTCGGCGATCAGGTCGAAGGGGATCGGCTGACTGCACCGAGCCTTTGCCGCTTGGCGTGGGGGAGAAGCCAATGTGTGCTTTGCCGATGCCGAAATAGACGAGGATATCGTTGAGACGAAAGGCAGGCATCCCATAGCTGATCGTCTCGGCGGCGTCCGGGGCGGCGCTGGTTGTATTTGCCTGACTCCGGTGGTAGAACTTGCTGACCGTGAATTCCAGTTGAGAGGCTGCCATGATGTCCGATCCGCATGTCCGCGCGCAGTTGGTCAACCTGCTGACCATGCGCCAAGCCCATATGACCTTCGAGGACGCCGTCGCAAACTTCCCGATGGCGCACATCAACACGCGACCGCACAACGTGACCTATTCCTTCTGGGAACTGCTGGAACATCTGCGCATCACGCAGTGGGACATCCTCGACTACATCCGCAACCCGCAGTACCAGCACATGGAATGGCCCGCCGGTTACTGGCAGCCGCCGGGAACGACGACCGACGAGGCGGGCTGGAAGCAAACTATCCGGCAGTTTTTGGCAGATCGGGCGGCGCTGGTCGCCATCGTGCAGGACCCGCAAACCGACCTGTATGCGCCGATCCCGCACGGCTATGATGGGCACACGATTATGCGGGAAATCCTCGTGGTCGCGGATCACAACGCCTACCACATCGGCGAGTTGGGGATTCTGCGGCAGGTGGCGGGTGTCTGGTAGCCGCATCCAGCGGCACGGTTTACAAGGCGACGCGTCACCCGCTACAATACGCGGCATCCAACGTGAAAGTGTTTGATGGAGTCTCGACGTGAGCCATGCACAGGTCTATTCGGATGATCTCCCCGCGTTCAGCCCATGGCTGATTCGCCTGCCGATCCTGTTCATCAGCGGGGTGATCCTGTTGTTCGTGATCCTCGCGGGCTTGATCCTCATGTTCGAGGTGACGTATCAGGGACGGATGTATCCCGGCGTCGCATCGTACGGCGTGGCGCTCGGCGGCATGACGCCCGCCGAGGCGCAAACCGCGCTCGATGCGCGCTTCACCTACGATGATCAAGCCGTGTTTACGTTCCGTTACGGCGAACAGTTCTGGCAGGCGCGCGCGGGCGAACTCGGCGTGAGCTTCGACGCGGCGGAGACGATCAAGCAGGCGTACAATGCCGGACGCGGCGGCAATTTCCTGAGCAATCTGGTCGATCAGGTGTTCATCTGGCTGAACGGCGAGAACATCACGCCGATCATCCGCTACGATCAGAATGTGGCGGCGGCGCGTTTGATGCAGATCGCCGGGGAAATCAACCGCCCCGCCCGTGATGCCGTGCTGCACGTAGACGGCACGAACATCAGCGCGACTCCCGGCGAAGTTGGCAGGTATGTCGATATTACGTCCACGCTGTACCGCCTCGATTCGTCGATCTTGAGTTTGAGCACGGGCGGTGAAGTCAATCTGGTCGTCAACGAAACGCCGCCTGTCTCGCTCGATGCGGAAAGCGCCGCCGAACGCGCGCGGATCGCACTCTCCGCTCCGGTGATCATCACGGCGAATGATGCGGATGGCAATCCGCTTGGACCTTGGACGGCGACCGTCGATCAAATCGCGCGGCTGCTGCGGATTCAGAGCATCACCGACGCGAACGGACGGCAGACCTACGAGGTCACGGTGGATGTGAGTCCGTTCCGCGCCTCGCTGGAAAGACTCGCGCCGGGGGTGATCGCTTCGCCGCGTGATGCGCGCTACCACTTCAACGAGTCCACTCGCCAGCTTGAGGTGATCCAGAGCGGGCGCAGCGGGCGGACGCTCGACGTGGATGCGACGCTGGCACGGTTGGAAGCGGCGATCTTCAGCCCGAACAGCCGCGTGATCGGCTTGCAGTTCCATGAAGAACTGCCGCGCTACAGCGATTACACGACAGCGGCGGAACTCGGCATCACCGAACTGGTCTCGACCGGGACATCGTTCTACACCGGATCCTCGCGCGCCCGCATCGACAATATCATCCTCGCGGCGACCCGCTTCGACGGAATCGTGATCGCGCCGGGGGAATTGTTCTCGTTCAACCGCTACGTCGGCGACATCAGCCCGGAAGCGGGCTTCGTGGAAGGTTTCGTGATCGTCGGGGATCGCACGGTGCGCGGTGTGGGCGGCGGGGTGTGTCAGGTGAGCACGACGGCGTTCCGCGCGGCGTTCTACGGCGGCTATGACATCGAGGAGCGGCACGCGCACGGCTACCGCGTCGGCTACTACGAGATCGGCGGTGAAGGCGTCGGCATGGATGCGGCGATCTACATCCCCGACTATGAGGCGGGCGAATCCGGCGAACTGGATTTCACGTTCCGCAACGATACCCCCTATCACCTGCTGATCGAAACGACGGTTTATCCCGGCAGCAGTTCGCTCGAATTCCGCTTCTACAGCACGAACCCCGGTCGGCGCGTGATCAAGGAAAACGCCGAGATCAGCGAGGTCGAGCCGCCCGCCGCGACGCAGTACGTCGCCAACCCTGATCTGGCGGCGGGGCAGCAGTTACAGGTCGATTGGGCGGCGGAGGGCGCTTACGTCCGCGTGACGCGCGTCATAGTCGATACGAACGGCAACGAGATCGACCGCTTCATCTTCGCCAGCCGCTATCAGCCGTGGGGCGCGGTGATTCAGGTCGCGCCGGGGGACAGCCGCCTGAGCGGGTGAGAACATAACAGCGCCGCTGGATGATCGTCTAGATCGCCGCCGCGCCACTACACGATTCCTAGACGTACATTCCCTATGCTGTGACTGTGCAGTTTTACTCAGCATTTAGGGAGTTCACCATTATGTCGAAGAAGTACCTCGCCCTCGTCGCCGTCCTCGCCGTGTTCGCTCTGGGCGCGGTTGCCGTCAATGCCTTAAGCTACAGCGGCACGGTCACCATCGACTGTGATTATTGGAGCGCCGCCTATCAAGGAACTGCCATCCTCGACCGGGACAACACCGGCGCGGGCATGGAACAAATCTCGGTCTACGTGACCGACGGCGCGGGAATGATGCTCAACGAACATCACTACGCCAACGTCTTGGGGACGTATACCGGCGGCATCGACTCCGATTATTATGATGTGCCGCCGCAGTACAACCCGATCCACGTCCTGATCTACAGCGACGCCGGGAATGGTTTCGCGCAGCAGCTCGTCGTCGATGAGTACGGCGTTTGCCGGGGCTTGCCGACGGTTGATGGCGGTACGAGCGAGACGCCGTCCGGTGTGCCGAACGCGGGCATCCCGTCGGGATCGGTCGTGGGTCGCCTGAGCGTCGATACACTGGCGTATTATGCCCCCGGCAGCATCACGACCATCCAGCTTCGCGCCGGGCAAACCTACTGGGTGATCGGCGTGGACGCGTCGGGCGCGTACTACAAGATCGCACTGGCGCAAAATTACCTGTGGCTTCCTGTCGAAACCATGACGCCGAATCCTGATGCGCCATGGAACAACACGCCGCTGCCCACGCGCACCGTGAGCTAAGTGCCGCGTCTGATCTTTTGTATATGGCGGATGCCCAACAGGGCGTCCGCCGGATGCCGCCTTGACCCCGCGCGATTTCCTCTATAATGGATGTGTCTACAGCTGTATAACCTCAAACCAAAGGGAATCGCCATGACGCTGCAACCTGCGAAAGACTCCTCCACCGTTTACGCTGATGGCACGCGTAAGTCCACCCTGATCGATGGCGTGTATGTGCGCCCCGCCGTCACGCAGATCGACGACCGGGGCAGCCTGACCGAAATCTACGATCCGCGCTGGGGGATGGACGACTTTCCGCTCGTCTATGTCTACCAGACGACCGTGCGCCCCGGCAAATGGAAAGGTTGGGTGGTGCATTACATCCAGACGGATCGCCTGTTCGTCAGTTCGGGTCACCTCAAGATCGTGCTGTGGGACAGCCGCCCGGAGTCGCCGACCTACAACTGCGTCAACGAGCATTTCCTGACCGAGCAAAATCGCGGATTGCTGCGCATTCCACCGCACGTCTATCACCTTGTGGTGAATATCGGTCAGACGGACGCGATGTTCATCAACATGCCGTCGCACCCGTACAACCACGAGAATCCCGACAAATACCGCCTGCCCATCAACAATGACATCATCCCGTACAAGTTGAAATGACGCCGACTGTCACCGTCATCACCGCGACCTACAATTGGAGCAGCGTTCTGCGCTATTCGATTGCCAGTGTGTTGGGGCAGACGTTTCAGGATTTCGAGCATCTGGTCATCGGCGATGGCTGTACCGACGACTCGGCAGAGGTTGTCGCCGCTTGCGGCGATCCGCGCGTCAAGTGGCATAACCTGCCCGCCAACAGCGGCAGCCAGTCGATCCCGAACAACACCGGGATCAGCATGGCGCGTGGGCGCTACATCGCTTATCTAGGGCATGACGACGTGTGGCATCCGCGCCATCTGGAATATCTGGTGGCGGCAATGGACGCGGGGGCGGAGTTCGCCCATTCGCTGCTGGTCAGCTACGGCGCGCCGGGGACAGGGACACTCAACATCGGCGGCATTTACACGCCGGAGCGCCGCGCTAAAGGGACAATGCCCGCGCCGCCCTCGTGCATTATGCACCGCCGCGATCTAGTCGAGGAGATCGGCGGTTGGCGGGAATACCGCACCATCGACAGCGCGCCGGACACCGAATTCGTCGGGCGCTGGCGTGATCGCAGCATCGTCGTCGTGCCGCACCTGACCGCTTTCAAGTTCCCGTCGTCTAAGCGCAAGAATTCGTATGTCGAGAAGCCCTCGTTCGAGCAGGCAGAGATGCTGCGCCGTATCCGCGAAGAACCCGACTTTCTCGAACGCGAGCTGACGCACATCGTTCAACTGCTTGTGCTCAACAAGACCAATGTGCAGATCGTCGCGCCGGAGCCGAAGATCAAGCGCAAGGGCTGGCAG
>JACSRG010000545.1 GCA_014879865.1 Anaerolinea sp. | reverse complement strand
TCTTGCCGTGCAGACTTGTTTCCGAAGAGGCGCGTCTGCTTGGACGGGAGGGGGTTTCGTTATCTTGGTACGTATGGGGCATGATATATCATGCCCCTACAATGTCTGAATTACCGCACCACCAGCGCGCCGACGCCGCCGTTGTAGTGCACGTTGATCTTGCGCGCGGCACTCTCGTAGTTCGCCGTCTGCCACACGCCGCTCTTGTTGAAGAACTCATCCGAGCCACCGAAGCGCGCATAGTGCGCCGGGACGCTGATGTCGCCGATGCCCGCCTTGCCTTCGATGCGGACTGCCGCTTCCGGCGGGATGACAAGGCGCACTTCGCCCACACCGCCGTTGATCGTCAGGTTGACCGCTGCATCCACGCCGAATTCAACATTGATCTCGCCCGTGCCCGCGCGCACCTGTGCATCGACCGTCGAGCCTGCCGGGAAAGCGATGTTGAACTGACCGACGCCGCCGTTGACGACCGCGCTGTACTGCTCACTCGACGCGGGCAGCGTCACGGTGATTTCGCCCGTTCCCGCGCTGACATCGACCTTGCCCGGTTTGAGCGTCGCCAGTTCAAACTTGCATTCGCCCACGCCGCCGTTGATGTCGAGGTCAATGGGTACGTTCGGCGTCAAACCGACGTTCCACGTGAGGTGCTGCCGCCCGCCGCCCATGTAGGTCAGCGCATGGCGGAACCATTCGCCGGGGGTGGTGGATTGGTTCAGGCTGACGACCTTCTCGGTTTCCCCGCCGACGACAAAGTTCATCTCGCCGATGTAGGTCACATCCGCGTCGATCAACTGGTCGGAATTTTCGAGCATGAAGACGTTCATCAAGCCCGCCGACAGGTCGAGCCGCACACGGGCAGAGGTCGCCGCGCCGACCGGTTCGGTGAATGTCGCCGATTTGATCTCGACCTGTTCACCGGAGCTGACCGAGCGGAAAAATTCGCCGATTTGCTCGCCGAGCTTCTCGAACGAGAATGTCCATTCCGTCTTGTACTGCTTGGGATTCTGCTGGCTCATCGTGTTGTGACTCCTCTACTGTTCCAATTTACGTTTGCTGTAAGTCAGGACGGGGCTGCCCCCGTCCTTCAGGGATGTACTCGTTTAGCGAACGGTCAAGCCGCCCGTGCCGCCGTTGAAGTCGATGGTGATCTGGCGCTCTGCCCCGTCGAAATTAGCGCTTTCCCATGTCCCCGACTCGCCGACCAAGTTGTCGTCACCACCGCTCACGCGGACGAGCCACGACGGGACATCGATGCCGCCCGTCCCTACCGACCCGCGAACCTGCACGGCTGAGCCTTCCGGCACATCAACCGTCATGCCGCCCGTGCCGCTGCGGAGGCTAAGACGCACGTCGGCGTTTTCCTCGATGGTGATCGTCCCGCCGCCCGTTCCGGTCACGTACGTGGCATCGTAGGTGTCGTCCATCGACGGCAGCCACATATCGACGCTGCCCGTTCCCGTGTTGACGTACAGTTCCGTCAGGTTCAAATCCTGCAAATCGAGACGACCGCCACCCGTCCCGGTGGTGACGTGCAGGTTAAGCGGGACATTCGGGTTGATGCCGATGTTCCAATCGACGTTGTTCAGGTCTTCGCCGAACCAGTCGAAGAAGAAGAAATTGCTGATGCCGACGTTGCCCCGGCTTTCCAGCGTGATTTCGCCGCCGTTCCGCTCGAAGTTGATGTCGCCCACGTAGTCGATATCTGCGTCGAACAGGTTTGCTTCGTCGGCAATCGGGTTGATTTCGACATTGGCGACGTTCGCGTTGATGGTGATGCTCGCTTGGTCAGCGCCGGAGAGCAGTTCGCTGTACTGCGCCGTCTTCACGTCGCTGGTCTGTGCCAAGCCAATCGACGGACCGATCAGCATCAGCGCAAGCAAGAGGATAATTGTCCCGGCGACGATCAGCAGGGAAAGCTGGCGGTTGTTGCGTCCGACGAGGAGTTCCAGCCCGAAGGCGATCAGGATCAGGGGCCAGAAGCGGAAAAGCACCGATAGATTGGCGCTGTTGAAAATATCGGCTTGCGCCAGCAGCCAGATAACGCCAACCGCGATCAGGATGACTGCCCACGGTGATGCAGCGCGCGATGAGGTGGTAGATTGTGACATGAGACTTCCCCCTTGTATGTCACGTCATACTGATTACAAATACGGGGGGAGGTCGCAAAAGTTGCGAAATTGCCTACTGGCAGATCGGCGGACCTTCGGGCGGGTACGTCCAGCGTTCCTGAATCGTCGAGCCGACGCTCATCGCGCGAAACTCGTTGTAGATGCTGGTTAAATTGGCGCAGTCGCCTAGAATTTCGGCGGCTTGCCCCTGAATGTACCAGCACTCAAAGCGCCGCGCATCGACCGGGACTTCTTGCATGACTTGGAGCGTCGAGCAGCGGTTGAGCGCATCCTGTGCCGCCGCAAACTGTCCCTGATAAAAATACTCCATGCCGAGCCGGTACCAGCCTTCCGACCAATCCGGCGCGCGCTCGGTGACTTCGGTGCAGTAACGCGTCGCCATATCGCGTTCGCGCATCAAGCTCGAAAGTTCGCACAGCCGCAGCCGCGCCTTGACGTTGTTCTCGTCGTGAACCAGCACGTTGTAATAAGCGACGGTCGCGGCGTCGCCATCACCGAGCGACATAGCATACTGCGCCCGCTCGAAATACAGCAGCACCAGCGCCGGATTCAGTTCAATCGCCTGTTCGACCGTCTTGACCGCTTCTTCATACGCGCCCATGTCGCTCTGGCTGATCGCCAGCGCCCGCAGCGCATCCACCCGCAGCCAGCCAACGGCTTCGGCGGTTGCCTGCCCGCTTTCGCGCAGCGCGACTTCGTAGCTGCCGACACTGCCATAAGCCAGCGCCAGCGCGATCCGCGCCAGCGTGTTGTCCGGGTGCTCTTCGAGTACGCTGCGGGCGACATCCGCCGCGCTTGCCGGATTCCCGTTGGCGACCAGCGCGAAGGCATATGCCGCGTGCAAATAGGGATTAAGCGGATCGTGCTTGAGCGCATCCGTCGTCACTTCGAGCGCGAGTTCGCGGTCAATCGCGCGGTCGTATTCGCCGTAGCTGCGATAGATCAGCGAACGCGTGAGCAGCAGCACGGCATCCGGCTGCGCGGGGTACAAGCCCAATACCTGCCGCGCGATGCTGATCGCCCCGCTCAAGTCGCCGCGCTCGAAGGCGTTGTACGCCGAATAGAGCATGTCCGAGTTCACATTGGCGGCAACTTCAATCGGGGGACGCCAGCGCGTCAACCATGCGAAGACTCCACCGGCGGCAATGACAATCAGGAGGAAGGCACTGAGGAACGGAAAGCAGCCTGACTGCCGACGATGCCGCCGGAAATTGAGCCGGGTACGTGAACGCTGGATTCGCATGGTTGATTCAACTGCTTTGTTGGATAACGTGGGATAACTACCTCCCTATTGTATCGTGCGACCTAGCCCACTGCACGTTAAGTTTGTGCCAAAACCATTGAGGTTTTTCGTGGACTGCGAACATAGCGCAGCGTGACGAACAGCGCACCGCACACCATCACCAGCGCGACGACGAACAGCGCTTCATAGCCCAATTCTTGCGCAATCGTGCCGCCGATGAACGGCGCGATCAGCGAGATGACAGCGGAAACGGTGTTGAACAACCCGGCATAGATCGGACGCTGGTCGGGGGTTGCGTGGGTGATCACCCAGTTCTGATAGCCGAGGAACAGGTTGCTCACCGTCAGCCCGGAGAACAGGAAACCGACGTACAGCGGGACAGGTCCCAGCGCCGACGCCAGCAGCGCGCTGATCGGCAGGAGCGCCGCCCCTGCCAGTGCCAAGCGGATGAAGAGCATCTGGTTGCGCGCGCCGAGCCAGCTATAGACCAGCGCTCCGACGACCGCGCCGAGCGTCTGCATCGCCAGCAGAGTCGGCACGGCAACCGTGCTCGACAGCCCTAAGTTGACCGTCGCAAAGCCGATGTAGAACGGGCTCGCCATCGCAAAGAGGCTCGTCAGCATCCGCACGATCAAGATCGAGCGGAACGGCACATCGGTGCGCAGCACCCGACCGAGCATCGGCAAAAACTCGCCGAGCGAAGCGATCTTCTCGACCGCCTTGCCGCCGGGGAGTTCGTGAATCAGCAGCGTCGGGATAATCGACAGCGCAAACAGTCCCCCGGCGATCCCGAACAGCAGCGCATAGTTGTTGGGGAACGCCAGCGCCGGGTCGGCGAGTACGCGCCCGATGAACGGCGAGACGAGCAGCAGCATCAGCACCCCCGTGATGGCGGACATCAGCCCGAACATACGGGCGCGCCAGCGGTTATCAAGGCTGGAGCCGGTCAGGTCAGCCCATGGCACGCCGACGATCCCATCGCCGACGGCGGCGATTCCGTAGCAGATCAGGAACGCGATCAGGATGGCTTGCGGCTGATCCTTGCCGAGCAGCACCGTGATCACAGCGAAGATCAGCATGACGAAGCGCACGGGGATGTTGGGTCCCGCGAACCACCATTTCTTGCGCGCGAAGCGAACAATGTAGCGGGCGATGAACAACTGCGGCAGTGTCCAGCCCACGTCAAAGATGCTGGACGACAGTCCGATCAGGACTTCCGAACTGGTCAGGCGGCGAATGAAATCGGGGATGAGCGTGCTGGGTCCGATGATCGCCATCGCCAAGCTGAACAAGATGCCATCGGTCAGGAATAAGGCGAAATTCCGGCGGTAGATGCGTTCACGGCTAGCGTCGGCGGACGGGTCAATAGGGAGGCTGGTCATGGTGATCCTGTTGGTACAAAAAACCCGCGTGATTGTGCCACACCGCGCGCGGCTGTCAAACTCATGTCCTGTGGGGAGAAACAAAAAAGCGACCTAGTGTAGGTCGCTTTTTCGGGTAAGGTGGGCAATATCGGACACGACTCGAACCATTCAGCCTCTCTGAGCGCACCCTAGAATTCACCACCACGATAGCGTTTCCTCAGAATAGAAAACTCAAGCACCTCTCAACTGGATTGGCTGTTCGGTGATCGGGGGAGTTTCGCCTCTCCCCCAATCCCCTTGAAGGCTCGCTGACCAGCCCAGCAAGACTCCCGCCGACAGTGTAACACCAGTCTGCGAAAGCCTTGCGAGCACAGCGATTTCTATCCGGTTTTGGATTGAGAGGATTGCTGCAATGACTCGCGTGTTTGTATTCACCAACCACAAAGGGGGTGTCGGCAAATCGACATCCGCCACCAATGTCGCACTGGGCATCACCCAGGTGCTGAAGCGTGCCAATGCGTCGAACTGCCGCGTGCTGCTGATCGACACCGACTCGCAGGGACATGCGTCGCTGGTTACGACCGGGCGCAAGGACTACGGCGCGGACGACAGCCTCTACACCGTCCTGATGGCGGATCGGCAGAACGCACCGCAGACGCTGATGAACTGCATTGTGCCGAGTCAGTGGGATGAAGACCTGCATGTTCTCCCTGCCTCCCCCATGCTCGAAGGTGCGGAACGGGAGTTGATGGGCGTGGCGGGCGCACCGTATCGCCTTGCTGATCCGCTCGGCAAGATTGCCGGACAGTACGCAGCGGTCGTGATCGATACCCGCCCATCCTTTTCCCTGATGACGGAAATGGGATTACTCGCTTCGACGGATGCGATTGTTCCGGTTGAGCCGCGCTATCTGGAGACGGTCGGGTTGACCAGCGTCATCCAGAAGATCAACGACATCCGTGACGGTTGGCGGCATCCCAATCTGCGCGTGAGCGGTCTGCTCATCACCAAGATGGATACTCGTGTGCGTGGACACAATCACCTGTTGGCGGAGATCAAAGCACATCCCCTACTCGGCAAGCTGGTGCTCGGCGTGATTCCGGTCAACGAAGCGGTGTCCTACGCCCATCACAATCACCAGAGCCTCTTCACCTACGATCCGCGTTCGTCAGCGAGCAAAGCATATATTCAGATAGTCGGTTCGCTTGTCCGCTACATGACGAAAGTGGGTGCGTGATGGCGAAGGGAAACACCAACCGGATTGATGAGCTATTGGCATCGGTGACCACCGATCTGATGGGTGAGGGTCAAGGCGCACTACAGGACAACAGCATCCGTGTGGAACGATTGCTGTTGGAGATGGTGCGCCCCGACCCGGTGCAACCGCGCCGCGTCCTACCGGAGAGCATCCACCTACGGTTTCACAACAATCATGTCACACCAACGCAGGCGCTGCGCGAACTGGTGCAGATCGTCCAGATCGCCGCGCGCCAAAGGGGACGACCGTTCAACAGTGTTATCGAACTCCTGCCGAATGCTGACGAAGAGCGCGAAGAGGAAACTGCCGTCACGCTGTCACCAGAAGAACAACTGCTGCACGATCTGGTCAATCTTGCAGTGACCATCCGCGACGACGGGCAAGTGAACCCCCTGACAGTGGTCGATGTGTCGCAGGGCGTAACCCGGTTGTTCCG
>JACSRG010000847.1 GCA_014879865.1 Anaerolinea sp. | reverse complement strand
TGACCCCCGACGGGGAACTGGTCGTCGCCGATTACGTCTACGGGCAGGTGTGGCGCGTGGTCTACGCCGCTTGACGCTTAGGCAGTTTAGCGTTTCCTGTGCATTCGCCAGCGCGCGTTGTTTCCTTCGTTCATTTATTATAAAGTTAATTTCGTAAATGAACTGGAATGAGGAAACGACTATGGCACAGAATCAGAAACAACATGAGGATGTCCAGAAGCTGCGCGACTTGATCAAAGGGATCAAGATCGCCATGCTGACCACTGTCGATGAGGATGGATCGCTGCGCAGCCGCCCGATGGGGACGCAAACCGAAGACTTCGACGGGCACTACCTGTGGTTCTTCACCTCCGCCACATCGCCCAAAGTGCAGGAAGTTCAGCGCGAACGGCAGGTCAACGTGAGCTATGCCGACGCGGGCGGTAATCGCTTCGTCTCCGTGTCAGGGCGCGCGCTGCTCGTGCGTGACCGCAAGACGATGGAGAAATACTGGGATGTCGTCCTCAAGGCGTGGTTCCCCGATGGGCTGGAAACGCCCGACATCGCCCTGCTGCAAGTGAGCGTCGATAAAGCCGAATACTGGGACGGTCCCTCAAACCGGCTGGTGGTGCTGGCGGGCTTCCTAAAGGCGATTGCGACCGGCGAGCGCTACGAGGGCGGCGCGGAAAATGAGAAGATCGAGCTGAAGAAGTAATTGTCATCTCGACGGCAAACAAAACGGACGCCATGAACGGCGTCCGTTTGCTGCCTTGTGTGGAAGTGGGTGGAATCGCACCACCGTCTGCCATACGCCTTGTGTGTCCGGTTTTCACGACTGGTTCAAGCGCCTTCTCGCTACATCGCCGGACAGCGTACCGCATCGAAGCTAGTCACTCCCGAATGTGTGCAATTCTACCTGAAATGCGGCACAATCAATAGGGTCAGTAGAACATCGGAGCAAATCACAATGGATTACACGCAGTTAGGACGGACTGGCTTGAAGGTCAGCCGCTTGTGCCTCGGCACGATGAACTTCGGTCCGCACACGACCGAAGCCGATTCGTATGCCATCATGGATCAGGCACTCGAACAGGGGATCAACTTCTTCGACACGGCAAACGTCTACGGGTGGAAAAAAGGGGAAGGCGTCACCGAGCAGATTATCGGGCGCTGGTGGGCGCAGGGCGGCGGTCGGCGCGAAAAAGTCGTGCTGGCGACGAAAGTTTACGGCGGGATGGGCGACTGGCCCAACGAGAGCCGCCTGTCGGCGCTGCACATCCGCCGCGCCTGTGAGGACAGCCTCAAGCGCTTGCAAACCGACTACATCGACCTGTATCAGATGCACCATGTAGATCGCCTGACGCCGTGGGATGAAATCTGGCAGGCGATGGAAACGCTCGTGCAGCAGGGCAAAGTGCTGTACGTTGGCAGCAGCAATTTCGCCGGGTGGCACATCGCGCAGGCGAATGAGGCGGCGAAGGCGCGCCATTTCTATGGTTTGGTGAGCGAACAATCGCTGTACAACCTCAATGCGCGGATGGTCGAATTGGAAGTCATCCCCGCGTGCCAGCATTACGGTCTCGGCTTGATCCCGTGGAGTCCGCTGGCGGGCGGCTTGCTCGGCGGCGTGCTGGAGAAGCAGGCGGCGGGTCGGCGCGCGGGCGAAGGCGCGCAGAAGGCGCTCGAAAAGCACCGCGACAAGATCGAGCAGTACGAAGCATTTTGCAAGGCGATGGGCGAACGTCCCGCCGATGTCGCGCTGGCGTGGCTGCTGCATCAACCCGCCGTGACCGCGCCGATCATCGGTCCGCGCACGGGCGAACAGCTTACCGAGAACATCTACGCGCTGAGCCTCAAGCTGTCACCGGAACAGCTCAAGACGCTGGACGAAATCTTCCCCGGTCCCGGCGGTCACGCGCCGGAAGCTTACGCGTGGTAGACGCCTGAATCAAAAAGGACGGGTATGCAACCCGTCCTATGAAATGCTGTTTCGTAGGGACAAGGCATACCTTGTCCTTTTGCTTTGATCCGGTTAATCGGCGGCGGCGGCTTTGGGTGCAGGCTTGCTCTCGACGGCTTTCGCCGGAGCAGGTTCGGCGGCGGCTTTGGTTTCCGTCACCTTGCTCTCGCCGGTTGATTCGGCAGGTTTGCTTTCCTCACCGGACTTGGGCGGCGTGGTCAAGGTGGAGCGAGAACCGCTTTTGCTGTCGTTGACGTAGAAGCCCGACCCCTTGAAGATCACGCCTGCGGGCTGAACGACGCGCACGACACGCTGTCCGGTTTCGGGATCGACGGTCAGGGGATCATCCAAGAATTTTTGGCGATAATCAAAGGTTGTTCCGTCTTCACGACGATAGGTATATACCGGCATTTACACACCTCGATACAGCAAGTATTGGTCTGCAACCAATTTGCATATTACAACACGTTGCAAGAAATTGTCTATATAGAGACGCGAAATCTAATGGAGGTCTTACGGAGGGGAAGTAGGGGCATGATACATCATGCCCCTACGTGTAATGGAGGTGTTACTCTGCCGGGGTGAGCGACACTTCGTAGCTCAGGTTGGCGTAGCTGTACTCGGTGAGGCGCACCAGCACTTCGCCGTCATAGGGAACGGTGACATCGAAGCTCACGCGTCCAGTATAGCTGGCGCTGACGTATGCCAGCGACGACCCGTCTTGCAAAACTTCTACGTTCGGCGAGCCTGTGCCGCCGCCGGTCACGTCGAAAGTGAGGCTAACGGTTGTCCCGGCGACGCCCGTAAACGTCAGCGTGCGGCTGGGATTCGTGCCGCTGCTGCTGAAATTGAGCGTCTGTGTGCCTTCGTCGAGCGATGGCAGCACACCGCGCTCCAGCGTCAGCGTGACCGAACCCGTGCCAGAGACGACATCGAGCATGATCATGTGGCTACCGGACGAATTCAGCACGAGGTCGATGATTTCGGGATCATAGCGCCGCCCGCTGTCGAGATCGGTGGCAATCGCGTAATTGTACGGGTCATTGAGCGTCAGGCTGGTATCGACCGAGCCATCGCTTTCGACATAGACGTTGGCGACCTCGCCCGTATTGCCTTCAAAGGCGTAGAAGAGGCGGTCGGTCTGTTCGGTGACTTCGATTTCGATCACGTCGCCATAGGCGATGTTTTGCAGTTCGACGCGCGATAGGGACAGCGTATATGCCCCGGTCGAGGAACGGCTGTAGCTGTTGGCGCTGATCGTGTACGTGCCGGTATATGGCAGCTCGAACGGACCAATCGTCGAATTGAGCGTGCCGCCGCTGTCGTCGTTGTACGTCAGTTCGAAGCCGCTGTCATCGTACAGGTACAGATAGGTATCGAAGGCGTCCGAAGTCATGCTGATGACCACGCTGTCGCCTGCCGAACCGGTGAAGGTGTAATCCTGCGCGTATTCTTCCGTGCTCAGTGACCCGTTGATTTCCTGCCCATATTCGATGCGCCGGACTTCCAGCACGTCGATGGAGAGCGTAAATGCGCCCGTCCCTGCGCCGCTGTTGTTGTAGTAGGCGAAGCTCTGCGCGATCAGCGTGTACTCGCCATCTTCCGGCAGCGTAAACGGTCCGATCCGCGAGTCGAAGTTGCCCGCGCTGTCGTCATCGGTATCAAGGATATTGCCGTCACTGTCCTTTAGGACGAGATACGGATCGAAATCTTCCGAGATGAGCGTGATGCGAACGGGTTCGTCGGCACTCCCGGTGAAGGTGTAAATGATCGCGGGGGCGTCGTCCGTCAGTTCGCCTTCGACCGTCTCGCCGACGGCAATTTCGCCGCCTTCGACCGGTTCGACTCGTTCACCGCCGGGAAGCTGCACAGGGGTTGCTTCCGCTTCGACGGTTGCCTCCGCTTCGACCGTCGCCTCAGTGGTCACTTCCACTTCGACGGCGGGGGTAGGCGTAGAAGCCGGCGGCACGGGGGTAGCGGTCACCAACGGCGTTGGATCAGCGCCCTGCGCGGCAGCAGCTACCATAGGAATAGACAGGGCTATGATCAACAGAACAACGAACAGCAGCCCGTAACGCACTTGTTTCGGCATACCTATTCTCCTGAGGTGAAGTCGGTAAAGACACACTGAATTCATTCTACAGCAGATTTCTCGCAGCGCGCATCCGTCGTAGGGCGGACGCCGGGTTTTCAGCGGGGATAAAGTGTGTTACAGTTTGGATACCTAACCGGGTAGGAACGAGAAACGAACCACATGACCGTATGGGTAGAACAGTTAGCCGATTCGATTCGTCCAGTGCTTGACCTGCCGATTGTCCGCCGTACGCGGCGTAATCACGGCTTGGAACACGCCACGATCCACCTGCTTTCGGGTCGGGTGAAGGATTTGCGCATGGCGGGGCGCAGCAACGAGAGCGGTTTTGTCCTGCTCGGCGAAGCGCCCACCGAAACGGTCGAGGCGTGCGTACAGGAAGCGCTGCGCCGGATGCGCCGGGGAGAACATAACCTTGCCGTGCATCCCAACTGCGGGACGAACCTCGTCACCACCGGGTTGATGACCTCCGGGGCGGCGCTGGTCGGGCTGGCGGGGGCGAACCGCCGCGATGTGCTCAACCGCCTGCCGATGCTGATGATCCTCATGATCGGCGCGCTGATCTTCTCGCAGCCGCTCGGCTTGTCGCTGCAAAAGTACATCACGACGGACGGCGATCCGGCGGATCTGGAAGTGATTCGCATCACGCGCAGTGACATGCGGACGCCGTTCAGCTCACAGCCGCTCACCGTGCACCGCGTCGTCACCCGCTCAAACTAAAAGCTGAGTAAAAAGTTGAAAGTAATGAGTAGAAAGTAATCTGCTTTTACTTTTTACTTTCAACTTTTAACTTGGAACAGAAACGCAAATGACGAAATCACCATCTGCTTCTCCGACCTTCTACGTTTTTCATGGCGATGATGATCTACGCGTCGAGGAAGAAGTCACCAAGCTGCGCGCGAAGATCAGCACCGCGCCGAACGCCGAATTGAACACGGCAGAATTCGACGGCACACAGACGCCGATCAGCGAAATCCTCGGCGCGGCAATGGCGTACCCGTTCCTGTCGGATAAGCGCTTGGTCGTCGTGCGCGATCTGCTGGCGTGGGTCACGCGTAAGGGCGCGGGCGAAACGGGCAAGAAAGCCGTCGAGGCACTGCTCGACGCGCTGCCCGCGCTGCCGGACTGGACGCGCTTGATCTTCTGGGAGCGCGAGAAGCTCTCCGACTCGAACAAGCTGCTCAAGCTGGCGCAGACCGATCCGCACGGCTTCGAGAAAGTCTATATCGTGCCAAAAGACAGCACCGAGTGGATTCTCAAACGGGCGCGCGAGGTCTACAACGCGGAGATCGAACCGGCGGCGGCGGTCGCGCTGGCGAGCGTCACCGGGACGGATTTACGCGGCGCGGATAACGAACTGCTCAAGCTGATCGTCTACGTGAATGGCGAACACCCGATCCGCGAGAGTGACGTGGCGCTGCTGACGCCTTATGTGGCGGAGGCGAACACCTTCCAGATGGTCGATGCGCTGGCGGAAGGGCGCGGCAAGGCAGCGCTGACTTACCTGTATCGCCTGCTCGAACAGCAGGAAGACCCGTTTTCGATCCTCGGCATGATCAACCGCCAGTTCCGGCTGCTGCTGATGGCGCGCGATCATCTGGATCGCGGCGGATCGCCGAAGGAGATCGGCAGCGCGTTGAGCGTGCATCCGTTCGTCGGCGAAAAACTGGCAAAGCAAAGTCGGGCGTTCACAGGCGCGCAGCTTGAGAAGATTTACCGCTCCTTGCAGGACTACGATGTGAAGATCAAAACGGGACAGATCGAGGCGGGGCTGGCGCTCGACTTGCTGTTCGCCGGGCTGGCGCGTTAAGGCGCGCACCGGGACTGCGCGCAACTTTCGCCCCCGAAGGCGCGTATAGACTCAACGAAAGCAAAGCGAGCAACTGAAAGGAACGGTCAACGATGGGTATCTTGGTCTTTATCGCGATTTTGATCATCGCCTATCTATTGATTTCAGCGCTGGTCGGCACCGCGATCAGCATCATCGGGTTGATCCTGCCGCTCATCATCTGGGGCGTGATCGGCTGGCTGGCGGGGCAGCTTTTGCGCGGACGCGGCTACGGCGTCCTCGTCAATATCGCGCTTGGTCTGGCGGGCGGCATCGTCGGCGGGATTCTCTTCCGCGCGCTCGGCTCGAACTGGGGGGATGGCGGCTTGGTCGGCACGATCATTGTCGGCGTGGTCGGGTCGGCGGTGCTGATTCTCGCCGGGCGGCTGCTGCGCGGCGGGCGGTAGACCTAAAGTAGGTTCTCGAAAGAAATGAAAAAGGACAAGGCATGCCTTGTCCTTTTTGAAAATATCCAGAAACTTGGTTTAGAAACACAAGGGGCATGATCTATCATGCCCCTACTTGCGTGAATTCGTGTTAGCTGGCGGCGGTTGCTTCGGGTGTTGCTTCTGGCGTTG
>JACSRG010000273.1 GCA_014879865.1 Anaerolinea sp. | reverse complement strand
CACGCGCACGCCGACCCACACCTTCACGCCGAGCAATACGCCGACGGCGACGATCACGCCGAGTCCGACCCTCCCGCCCGAAGGTCTGCGCGGCGAACAAAATCTACTGCCGTCCGCGCTGCTGGCTGCCAACCCGGAACTCTACACGCTCGGTCAGGATGGCACATACTGGCGCATGGGCGTCGGTTCGCCTTCGACCAACCCGGTTTACACGCTGGCACTGCCCGCCGACATGCTCGATACGACCTTCGGCAACAACGCCGCCAGCCGCATCACCAGCGTGGAAGCGCTGATCGAACTGGCGACGTGGAATCCGCCGCTCGTGCTGGACAATGCCGTGTACTTCGGCGTCATGCTGCAAGCGGTGGATGATCCGGCGCAAATGGTCGGCGTGCAGTTGAATCTGATCTCGGATGGCGTGTTCAATATCGCGCAGCGCGTCGGCGACGACGTGACCTTGATCGCGCAGCGGTCGCTCAACGGCAATCAGGCGCGCATCCGCTTGACGCGCGATAACAATCTGGTGGCGCTGTACGTCAACAACGAGCAGATCGGCGCGGCGCTCGAACTCGATCAGCCGGAGGTGCTGCCTGCCATCTACGTTAAAGAAGGCGGCGTCATCATCCATATCCGCGCTTGGGAAGTGATTTTACGTTAAAGTTTAGTTATGAATACGTAGTCTCGATGCAAAATTCATGAATCACAAGGGTATATTCACATAACCCGGTGTAGAGTGAAAAGGACACATTTTCTCACCGGAGTCTTGCATGTTGACCGCCTCTTCTACCCTGCCCGCACGACAAAATCAACTGAGCGCCTGTCTGCTGCTCGTGGACGATGATGCCACGACACTGGCGCTGCTCAAGCGAATATTCGAGCAGGAGTATCATTTGCTGCTGGCGCGCAACGGCGAAGAAGCGCTCGCACTGCTTGAGGACAACGCGGTCGATCTGATTCTGCTCGACGTTTTGATGCCGCGCATGGACGGGCTGACCTTCCTGCAAATCCTCCGCGAAGAGAAGCACATGACCAACATCCCCGTGATTATGATTTCCGCCAATCATGATACCCGCGATGTCGTGCAGGGGTTAGAACTCGGCGCGAACGATTACATCGGCAAGCCGATGAATCCGCAGATCGTCCGGGCGCGCGTGCGCACACAGTTAGCGCTCAAGTTCAATGCGGATCGCCAGACCAAGATGATTGACGATCTACGCTACACGCAGGATTTCCAGAATCACTTTTACAGCGTCCTCGCGCACGACCTCAAAGGTCCGCTGACGAATCTGCGCTTGGGTCAGTACATGCTGCGCGAATTTGTCGAAGGCAAACCCGAAGCCAATACCATCCTCGACAACCTTGATCTGACGCTCAACAGCATGTTGGAAATGATCCACACGTTCATGGATGCCGCGCGTTACCAGCAGGGCGCATATACCGTGCAGACCGAACCGGTCAGCCTGCGTGACGTGTGCACCCGTGTGATCGAGCAGTATCTCCCCGCTGCCCGCGCGAAAAGCATCTGCATCGAGATCGAGCCGGACGATTTCCCCGTGCTGGCGGATCGCGTGATGGTCACGCAGATGTTCAGCAACTTGATCAGCAACGCGCTCAAGTTCAGTGATCGCGGGGCGCATGTGCATGTGTGGAAAGAACGCCGCGACGACAAAGTCCGCATCCATGTGCTCGATCACGGTCCCGGCATTCCGCTCGAAGAACGGGACAGTCTGTTCGGCATGTTCAGCCGCTTGAGTCCCCGACCGACCGGACAGGAGAGCAGCACCGGCTTGGGCTTATGGATCGTCAAAAACCTTGCCGCACTCCAGCATGGCGAAGTCGGCGCGAGTTTTCCGCCCGACGGCGGCTCGGTCTTCTGGTTTGAGCTTCCGGCAGCCTAAGGTTCGTCCAACTCGGCGAGATCGCGCGAGTCGTCCTGACCTTCATTGACAATCTGGATCACCCCCGTCGTGCCATGAGGTTCGTCCATCTCTGGCAGGGTCAGCGGCAGCGGCGGTTCGTTCGCTTCGCCGATGCCTGCATCGTATCGCGGAACGACTCCAGTTTGGGTCGAGGGTCGATTACTCGGTGCGTACATAGTCAAACGTGTTCTCCATGTCCTCTAGCGCCGGTCTGTGCGTCGCGTGAACTTCACGGCGTGGTATTGATCCATTCGACGACGCCGGAACCGTTTAAGTTCCCGGTGATTTCCTGCACCGACCCGCTGAGCGCGCTGGCGACGTAAAGTCGGTCGCTCGTGCCGTCGTTGGTCACGACGAGCACCGCGCTCCGGTCAGGACTCCACTCCACGCGGATCGGGGCGCTTGTACCAATCGGGTCAGAGAACGGCGTACCGCTCACGTCGTACAACCGCATCGCGCCGCCGTCCGTCGAACCGAGCGCGACGATTCGCCCGTCCGGTCGCTGCACCGCATAGCTGATGTACACACCCGCTGCTGCCCCGTTGAACAGCATTTGTCCCTCGGTGCGCGTGATCGGGTCGAACCAGCGGATCGCGGGCTGTCCATCGACACCGCCGCGCCCGCTGACGAGGATGCGCGTGCCATCCCATGACCAACTCGCATACTCGTAGCTGTAGATCGGCGGCTGCACATTCGGGTTCTGCCCGCTTTGCACCAGCGTGAATGCCGGGCGCTGCGCGTCATCATAAATATACACCCGGATCAACAGCAGATGGTTCGTATTTGCGCCCCATGACATTTCCAACGAGCGGTAAACGTAGGGACCCGCGCTGCGTTCGACGTTGCACGCGCGCAGCATATCCGGGTGGCAGTCACGAAACACCTGCCCGCTGACCAGAAAACCGCCGTCCGCGATCCACACGCCGTCGTTTTCCTCATGCGTGTTCTGCCCATCCGACCACTGATCGATCAAGTAGGCGATATACATGCCATCGCGCGACCATGCCACCTGCGTGATCCGCCCCGGATTGGTCTCGGCGCTGCCCGGCGCAAAGGTATACGGGTCGAAGGCAGCACCGGTCTGCGTCCCGGCGCGGTAATCGTACAGGAACGGCACGCCATACGGATCGACGCGCACGAAGATATTCGGGTCGAGCGGATGCTGCGCAAAGGTCGAGGCGTCGGGCAGCGTAAAGGTGAACGGGACGCCGCCCGTGTTCAGCGCATACGTCCGCAGCACCGGATCAGGCGGGCTGGACAGGATCGGCTGTGGGAACGGCGTCGGCAGGAAGGTCGGCTGATCAACCGGCGGGAGCGGCGTCGGCGTCGCCGGGACAGGGTTCGCATCGCCGACTACCGGAGTCACCGTCCGTTCGCCAATCGGGGCAACTTCTCCCGGCGCAGCGGTGACAAAGGTCGGCGTGGCGTTTTGCGTTGGGACGAACAATTCCGGCGTGCTGCTGCGTACCCCTATCGGCGCGACACCTTCGGTCGGCGCGCTCAGCGTAGCAGTCGGCGCGATCAGCGTAGCAGTCGGCATGACCGGCACAGGCGACGCAACCGGCGCATTGGTAGCAGCTTGAGGCAGCGGCGGCAGGCTGCGCGGCGTCCACGACGGGATCGGCGTGAGCGTCGGCAGGAAGGTCGAAGTCGGCACAGGGGTGTCGGTCGGACGCGGCGACGGCGTCAGCGATGGCGGCAGCGGCGTCGGACTGCTGCCGATGGTCGGCAGCGGCGTCGGCGACGGGGGGAGCGTCTCCGTCGGGATCGGGGTGTCGGTGGGCAGCGGCGTGAACGTCGGCAGCGGCGTCTCGCTTGGCGTTCCGGTCGGCGTGTTCGATGGGGAAAGTGTTTCCGTCGGTGACGGTGTTTCAGACGGGACAGGTGAATGCGTCGTTGTCGGGGTAAATGTTGGTGAAGCTACCTGCGCGATGAAGGTCGCCGTCAGTGTCGCCGGAGGGCTCGGCGTGAGCGTGGGCGCGACGGTAGGCGTCGCGTTGGGCAGCGCCATCGTACAGGACGAAACGAGTAATGCGATTGTCGCGATCAGCAGTCGTCTCATAATTCACCCCCGCCGCCATTGTAACCCAATGCGCGGCAGGGGTTGGACAGTGATCAAGCGATGCTTACCCTACGTTTAGACGCCGGTTACGTGTCAATGATCGGGATGCTGACGCCGCCGGGGTTGCGCAGGAAACCGGCTTCCGCCACGATCCAGCCCTCGGTCGGGACGCCATCGCACGTCACTTCGATGCGATACCAGTTCTCCGCCGTCGCATCACGTCCGGTGACGAAATACTGCGTGTTTCCGGCGATCTCGCACAGCACGCGGATGCTGCCCGGACGGCTGTAGACGAGGTTGTTGACGCCGACGAACAGCGTCGGCGGGGTGATCTCGCCGCGCGCTTCGATAACCGGCGCATCGGTCAGGTCGCCGCGACCGACGACGAATTCATTCGTCACCCACCCGCGATACATCCCGACCTGCACGTACCACCATAAGCCGCTTTCGCGCACTTGGTTTCTGCCGAGCACGACGAGGCGTGTGCCGCCGTCGATCAGCGCGATGGGCGTGTACTGCGGACCGTCGCCGCTGCGCAGGAACAGGTTATCCGTATCGACGATCAGATAACCTTCGAGAGTGCGGATCACGCTGGCGGGGTTGGTGGCATGGGGCAGCGGCGCATTCGGATCATACTGCTGCGCGGCAGCCGGCAGCGCGAGAATCATCAGGAGCGAAATGACGAGCAGGGCAAAAAGAAGTCGTTTGGACATACGCGGCTCTCCTGAAGCACAAAACGAGTTTCCCTCTATTGTCGGCGATTTTCGCTTTTCCGCAAAGTGATTCAGCACGACGCGCATAAGTGTGCTACGATGTCATCTGTGAACTATTTCACATAGCCGTCTAACATCGTCGCCTGCGCCCCCACCGTCCGCTCTGACTAGCGAAAGTCAAGCTCATGTCCGATTCACCCGCGCCTTTTCTGCGCTTCTACCATTCCGAGAACCTCCGCGCCAAGACTCTCACCATCCTCAACAACCTTGAACAAGCCAAAGACAGCACGCAGCATCGCGGACACTTAGCGGGCGTCGTCGTCGAACTCATGGAAAGCG
This sequence comes from Anaerolinea sp., assembly GCA_014879865.1. Lineage (GTDB taxonomy): Bacteria > Chloroflexota > Anaerolineae > Aggregatilineales > Phototrophicaceae > Flexifilum. The sequence goes on along the minus strand of JACSRG010000273.1, from coordinate 1,404 downwards.
GCATGGATTACTACTTCATGAAACCGCTGCGGCTGGCGAAAGTCGGCTTTGTCGTCGAGCAGTCCGCCGCCGTCGGCTTGAGCGGCGCGAATCGCGTGCTGGCATCGGTGATCCACAACATCATCGGGCGCATGGACAAGACGCAGCTTCAGATCGTGAGCACCCATATCCGCGAACTAATGGAATAAATCACGGCGGCGTTCTTAACACACTTGTGCTAAAATACCATCTATGGAATACGTTCGCGTTGCCATAGATACCCCCGTCGATTCGACGTACGATTACCACGTTCCGCCAGAACTGGAAGGCACGTTACAGCCCGGTCATCTGGTGGAAGTGGCATTCGGCACGGCAAAACAGCACGCCATCGTCCTTGAGGTCATGAGCGAGTCGGCGGTACAGAAGACCAAACCCGTCATCAACCGCCTTGACGCGCGTCCTGTCCTCACGCCGCAGCAGATCGGGCTGTCGCTCTGGCTGCACGAGACGACGCTCGCGCCCATCGGCTCGGCGCTGTGGCTGTGGCTGCCCCCCGGCTTGACCGGACACCACGACCTGACGGTCACGCTGCTCGATCCCGAATACCTGTCGCCCGACGATCTCGAAATGGAGGTGCTGTCGCTGCTCAAACGGCGCGGCACGCTGCGCAGCCAGCAGTTGAATCAGGCGCTCCCGGCGAAGACATGGCGTCCGGTGATCGACGAGTTGGCGAAAGCAGGCGTGGTGCTCAAAGAATCGACGCTCACGCCGCCGCGCGTCAAGCCGCGCATCGTGCAGACTGCCGCGCTCGCCATCCACCCGAATCAAATCTCCCAAGCGGTGCGCCGCAGCGAACGCCAGTCGAAGCCCGCCGACCTGCTCGAAGTGATCGCGCAGGCGGGCGGTGATATGCACACCAAAGCCGCCTTCAAACTTTCCGGCGCGGGTAAGAAACATCTCGCCGCGCTGATCGACGCCAAGCTGGTCGCCGAGGTGGGCGACAGTCTGCGCGTGCTGGTCGATGACGTTTACCCGCACCTCGACGTGCTGCGCAAAACCGACAAGACCATGCGGATTTTGAACGTCCTCGCCCGTGAACGCCAGCCAATGGATGTGAGTTGGGTGTACGCGCAAGCCGATGTCACCCTCGCCGACCTGAGGAAGCTCGAAGAAGCCGGGTTGATCGCACTGGGCGAACGCGAATCGCTGCGCGACTCGCTGGCGGAGCGCGATTTCATCGCCGTGCAGCCGCCGATCCTCACGCTGGAACAGGCGGCAGTCTGGGAGCAAGTTTTTCAGGCGATCAGGGAGCAGGCGCAGCGGTTGGGGCGTGAGGAAAGTTCACCCCCGACGCAAAGTACGCCGGTGCGTACCGAAACCCCACCCCCGACCCCTCCCCGAATTCGGGGAGGGGAGACAGATTCT
>JACSRG010000375.1 GCA_014879865.1 Anaerolinea sp. | reverse complement strand
TTGAGGCTTTCGCCGTTGGGCGGCTGTACGTCGAACGAGCGCCGCCACAGGTGTACCTGCTCCTGCCCGAACTTGGCGGCGGTTTCATCCTTGTTCAAGCCTTGCAGATCGCCATAGTGCCGCTCGTTGAGCGCTTGATCGCGCTCGGTCGGCAGGTCGGTTTGCCCGATTTCCTCAAGGATGATGCGCAGCGTCTCCTGCGCGCGCACCAGCGCCGAGGTGAAGGCGCAGTCGAACTTCATCCCCTTGAGAAGCTGACCCGCCTTGCGCGCCTCGGCGATGCCCGCCTCGCTCAACGGCACGTCGATCCAGCCGGTGAAGCGATTTTCGAGATTCCACTGCGACTGCCCATGCCGAACCAAAACGAGCGTGCCTATTTTCGTCTCCATCGATCCCCCAAATCAATTAACAAAATCTGTAAGGTTTATTATAGCGGTAAACCTGAACAGCAGATGAGGCGCGGTGTTGATTTACTTCCCGCTGGCGGTTTTGATATAGCGATAGGCGGCGTACAGCCGTTTGAAACGCGCCTCGGCTTCGTCTTTGGGGAGTTTGCTCACGTCCGGGTGAAATTCGCGCGCCAGTTTACGGAAGGCGAGCTTCACATCGTCCTCGCTGGCGGCGCGGGTGAGTCCGAGCAGTTGGTAGCAGCGATCCAGTTCGGATTCGGGCGCGCCGGAGACGGGTGTGCGGTAGCCCATGCCGTCGGGGTTGCCCCAACCGGGGTTGCTCCACTTGTAGAACTGCGCGTTCCCGCTGGCGCGGGCGCTTTGCTGGCGGAAGGCGGAGCGCCCGGCGGTGTAATCTGCCTGCTTCCAGAACGCTTCCGTGCCGAAGTTGGCGATCAGCCAGTCGCCGCGAATCGACTGCGGCTGCTTGATCCACACCTTGTAACAGGGCAAGTGCTTGATCTCCACGTCGGGACCGTACCATGCTTCCTGCTCGACGCCGCGTCCATAGGGTTTGAAGTGAAGCTGCCCGATCTTCACCCCGTCCGGCGTCTGACGGTAGGTGTAGATTTTGTCGCGGAACAGAGCGTGCAGCGCCAGCAGCGCTTCATCCGGCTCGAAGGCTTCGCCGTCGGCGGGCAGCAGCGCAGCGTCGAGGAGGAAGAGCACGCCGATCCCGATGCGGCTGGCGTCGGCGAGGATGCGCTTGATCGTGCGGGTGCGCGGTGCTTCGGCAAGCAGATGCACATGGATGAGCGTGCCCGTCCATGTGGTGACGATCAAATAGCCGTCCTGCGCGTGTGCACAGGTACGCACGCTTTCGACTTCCGCCAGCTTGCCGCACAGCCAGCGCTTGATCTCATCCGCAGTCATGATCAATCCGTCACTTGTTTGAATAGGATGCCGCCCATTGTAGCAGACTTCTAGCGTCAGGTGTGCTACTCTCTAGGCAGCAGCAGACAGGGAGAAGTATGATGCTCAGGAAAACGCTCTTTGCCCTTTTCAGCCTCCTCTTTGGCGTTTGCCTTGCACTGGCGGGGACGCCGCCCATCCTCCACGCGCAGACCGAACCGACCTCCGAGCCGCCGCGCGGCAAAGGCGGCGGCACGGGCGAAATCGCGTACATCAACTATGGCGCGTTTCACAACGTCTTCACCATCAACGTGGAGACGGGCGAAAGCCGTCAGGTGACCGATTACGCGACGGACATCAGCCCGGTGTCGTGGTCGCCGCGCGGTGACTTCATGGTGTGGTCGGCGGCGGTGGGCGGTGATGCCGACCTGTTTATCATGTCGGCGGATGGGCAGCAGACCGAGCGAATCACGAGCAGCAGCGCCGAAGATTTCGACCCGGCATGGTCGCCGGATGGGACGCGGATCGCGTTCGTGTCGGATCGGGCGGATGGCGCAGGCGACATTTTCATCATGGATGTGGATATTTCGACCGGCGATGCAGCGGTGCGTCTGACGAACAGCGATCTATTGGAAACTGCGCCGGTCTGGTCGCCGGACGGGACGCAGATCATTTACCTGACGGCGATCACGCCGAGCAACTACGATCTGTACATCATGAACGCGGATGGCACGGAGGCGCACAGCCTCACCACCAGCGAACGCAGCGAATACGCCCCGGCATGGTCGCCGGATGGGACGCGGATCGCGTTCCACGCCTTCGAGGGGAATTTCGAAATCTACGTGCTCGACCTCGTAACCGGGGAAGAGATCAACCTGACGAACAACGACGTCGCGGACTACATGCCCGCGTGGTCGCCGGACGGACAGTACATCGCGTTCACATCACTGCGCGTGGGCAACGCGGAGATTTTCATCATGGATGCGGACGGGGCGAACCCGGTGCAGATCACGTCGAGCGAGGCGACCGAGTTGGGCGCAGCGTGGCGACCGTAGCGGTTCAGTGCCGCTGGCTAGCGCCGCGCCAGCGTGACCACGACCGGCAGGTGATCCGACCCGACATACTCGCCGACGCGAGCGTCGAGCGCGACGAAATCGTCGCTGTGCCAGACGTAATCGACGCGCGTCAGCCCCGGCAGCCACTCCGGCAGACCGAACGCCTCGAACGCCGGGTAAGTGTAGCCGAAGCCGCTCCCGACTTCGCGGAACGAGTCGTCTAGCAGCGCATCCATCCGGCGGCGCGCGGCGGAAAACTCGGCGAGGTTCATATCCCCGGCGGCGATGACCGGCAGCGTATCGACCTCGATGCGCCGCAGCAGGTGATTCAGTTCCCAGTCGCGATGATCGGAATCGTAGCCGAAGAACATATCCCAGAGCATGTTGATTACCGGGACGCGCGTATTCTCCAGCGGGATGCGCCCCATCAGCCGCAGCGGTGCGGGCAGACTCATGCCGTAGATGGCGATCTGTTCCCCGTTCACATCCATGAGCACGCGCGGCGAATAGGTGAAGCCCCGCTCGACTTCGGCGAAGCCTTCCGACGGCATCAGCGGGTAGCGTGACACGAACGCGATGGCATTGCCGAGCTGCTGCTCGACCACATAGGGATAGGCTGCCGCGAGTGCGGGGAAATGCTCATAGAGCGAATAGCGCGATTCTTGCAAGATGATCAAATCCGCCGGATGATCGAGCAACCACGCCTCGACCTGCGCGAACGGCAGGCGGCTGTCGGAGATGTTGATCGTGATCACGCGCAGCGTCCACGCCGGGGTGATCGGCGGTGGTGGGTGGGGAATGAACAACCCGCCGAACCCGATCACCGTCCCGACCGCCAGCGGCGTGACCAGCAGCAGCGCCCGCCATGCCCGCGCCAGCAGCGCAAGCGCGAACAGGATCAGCGCGGGGATGAGCACATACGGCAAGAACGAGTCGAGCAGCCCGACCCACCACAGCCGTTCCCCGACGAACACGCGCGCGCACACGAACGCGATCACCGGCAGCGCGTAGAGTAAACAGATCAGAAACAGGGATTTACGGATAAAGGTCGAAAAGATAGACGGATGTGCCAATGAATTCCCGCGATTTCATCAAAGTGTACTGTCCCACCGGACGTTCGAGCCGGAGCGGTTCACCGCCGGGATTCGCGGTATAGACGACCAGCCATAGACGTTCACCCGACGCCCCGCACGTCGTCAGATCTGCTGCCACGGCGTCGGAACGCACATCGACATAGCACTCGGACGATACGTTAGGATAATACCACGAAAAACTGTTATAGATGTTGAAAGCATCACCGGGGAAATTGCCGTAGGAAATGGCGACGACATCGCCGGGCGCGATGTTCTGCTGGATATAAGCGGCGGTTTCGCGCCACTGTTCTTTCAAGCTGCGCGTGTAATAGGTGTTGAGCGCGCCCGCGAACAGGATCAGCAGCACGCCGATGGACAGCGGCAGCGGAATGACCCGGCGCAGCGACCACAGCAGCGCGGCGATCAGCACGTACCACGCGGGCGCAGCGGGGATCAAGAAGCGATCCACGTACATCGGCGCGACCACGAGCGACAGTACAAACAGCAGGACAATCGGCGTGAACAACCAGAGCAGCAGCAGCGTCGTGCCGCTGTCCGGTCGGCGCAGCAGGGCGCGGAGGGCGGCGCGTGCGTCGGCGCTCCACGCAGCGCGCCGGGTGAAGGCGAGCGCGACCATGCCGATCAGCCAGACCGCCGCCGCGCCGCCGATCACCACCCACGACAGGTAATCGCGCTGGGCAAACACGAAGTTGATCAGTGTGCGCAGCGGCGCGTAGGGCGGCGGCACGGGCACCCACTCTACGACAGGCGTCCCACCGCCGCGCATGGATGTGCTTGCGCTGTAGATCACGGCGCTGATCGCCACCTGTGACGCGAACCAGAGCAGGCGTTTACCCGGCGTCGCCGTCCGCCACTGCGTGAGGAAGTGCAAGCCAAGACCGATGTAGAGAAAGGCGACATACGGATGGATGTACGCCGACAGCACCGCGCTGACGACAAAGGCGCAAAAGTCGATGCGGTAGTGATAGCGCATCCACATCAGGTAAAAGAATGCCGCCAGCAGCGCCACGAACTGCAAGACGGCTAAATAGCGAAATTCCTGCGAGTACCAGATTTGAAAGACGGAGAGCGCCATGATCAGCGCCGCCAGCACGCCGACCTGCCGCCGGTAGAGTTCCTTGCCGACGAAGTAGACCACGCAGATCGAGCCGATGCCCGCCAGCGCCGACAGCGAACGGGTCGCGGCTTCGGTCGTCCCGAACAACCGCGCCCACGCATAGCCGAGCGCCAGATACACGGGCTGGCGGTCCAGCGCTTGCACTTCCCGCACCAGCGTGATCTCGTCCAGCCAGTAGCTTTCCTCGCCGATGTCCGCGAAACGCAGTGCCGCCGCCAGCACGACGATGCCGATCAGCAGGGCGATGCCGACCAGCCGCTCGTCGCTACGCGGGGACAGGCGCATGATCCGGCTCCTCACGTTGTGGCTGGCTGACTTCAGGCGCTGCCAAACGTTTGTGCCGGAAAAATGCGCGAATCTGATCCTCGTTCATGCCGTTCCAATAGCGCGTCGAATGGACGATCTTCGCACCGACTTCGACCAGCGCTTGGGGGGAACGGGGCAGACCCTTCCACACGACCGCCAGCGGATTTTCAGGGATGTGGAAGCGCGCGATCTTCATGCCGACGGCATAGCACAGCATCCCCCACAGGTGATCTTCTTGCAGCATGGTGCGGCGCAGTTCTTCGCGCAGCAAATAGTCGCCGTTGACCAACCGCTTGATGAATTCCGGGTTGTAGATCGCCGTGCCGCCGAGGATGTGCTCCCCGTCGCGCCAGCCGTTCGCCCGCGCCTGCTGCATGTACAGGCGCATGGTGGAGCAGCGCTGACGGTCGCGCAGCCAACCGAGATTGCTCGCCTCGTAGCGCGCCCGATCACGCGGGTACTCGATCCCCTTGCCTGCAAACAGGTGATTGCCGATTTCGCCGACGTTCGGGTTGTCGGCGAAGAAGCGAATTGCGTCGTCGGCGATGCCCGCGCCCGTCATGAGCGCGTCGGTGTCCATTTTCATGAGCACGTCATAGTCATAGGTCGCGTGGACGTGGAGCAGCGCCAGCGACAGCGACTTGTACAAGCCGCCGAACAAGCCGTAATTCACGGGCGCGCGCACGACATCGACGGACGGGAAGTGCCGCCCCAAGCGGTCGCCCAAGTGCATGGGCGCTGAGTTATCTTGGATGACGATTTTGTGATCCGCCCCGGCGTAATGCTGGATGCTTTCAATCGTATCCACCATGTGCTCATAGCGATTCTTCGAGCTTAACGCCCCCGCCGGGATGATGATGACGAGCCTTGCCCGCTGCTTCATCTTCAACTTCCTCCTGCGCCTACCTGCGCGCTAAAGACCACACGGATTTGCACGGTCACGGCGATCTGCCCCGCGCCGCCTTCGTAACTCGCGGCGTCGGCGGTGGCGAGATCGCGCGTGATGCTCAATTCCTCGACTTGCAGCGGGTCGCCGACGAGCAGCCCCAAGCCCGCCGCCAGTTCGCCCGCCCGTTCATACGCGCTGCTGATCGCGCTCGTGCGCGCCGCCGTTTCCATCGAGCGCATGTTGTTCATGCCGAAGCCGAACTCGCCGATGACGTTCGCGCCCGCCGTCACTGCCGCGCTGACCACCTGCCGCGCAGCGTCCACTTCACGCACGATGACATGCGCGCTGCTCAACACACGGTAGACCAACTGCCCGGTCATCGAGCCGCTGCGCGGGTCGATCAAATCTTGCGGCGTGACATCGACGCGCGTCAGTTGGATGTCCTGCTCGGCGATGCCGCCCTCTTCGAGCGCCTGCCGGACGAGGCTCATCCGGCTTTCCACATCCATGACCGCCTGCTGAAGGTCGGTGTTGAGCACTTCGACGCCCAGCGTGATCGAGGCGACATCCGGCGTGCTGGTCACGCGCCCTTCGCCGACGACGGCAATCGTCCGCTGAATCTGCTGCACCGGCTCGGCGTGCGCGGGGGCGATGTTGAAGAGGAGGAATACGAGCG
>JACSRG010000537.1 GCA_014879865.1 Anaerolinea sp. | reverse complement strand
GGGGTATTACTTACATACAGTTGTCACACGCGTGTGCTACACTGGCATAAAGCACAAGGAGGCTATCGACATGGTGACGCGCTGTGCATGGTGCGGGACTGACCCGCTGTACGTGAAGTATCATGATGAGGAATGGGGCGTGCCGATCAGCGGGGATGATCATGCGCTGTTCGAGCGCATCTGCTTGGAAGGCGCGCAGGCAGGTTTAAGCTGGATCACGATCTTGCGCAAGCGCGACAACTACCGCGCAGCATTCGACGGCTTCGATCCGGTCAAAGTTGCCGCCTATGATGAGGCGAAAGTGGCGGAACTGCTGGCGAATCCGGGCATTGTCCGCAACCGCTTGAAGATCGCGGCGGCGATCAATAACGCGGGCAAGCTCATCGACGTGCAGCGCGAATTCGGCTCGTTTTCGGATTACCTGTGGGCATTCGTGGATGGCAAGCCGATCCAGAATGGCTGGGCGATGATGAGCGACCTGCCCGCCGAGACAGACCTCTCGAAGCGGATCAGCAAGGACTTGCAGAAGCGCGGTTTCAAGTTCGTCGGCTCGACGATCTGCTATGCGATGATGCAAGCCGTCGGCATGGTCAACGACCATACCACCGACTGCTTCCGCTATGCCGAGATCGCCGCGTTAGGTCAAGAAGCCCTGTAGATACTGCATGAAGCCCTGCGGATTGATCGGTTTGGGCAGGTAGCCGTCGAACCCTGCCCGCAGCGCGTCGGCGGCGACTTCGGCGCTGTGATAAGCCGTGATGGCGATCACCGGGATATGGGCGGTTCGCGCATTCGAGCGAATGCCGACCAGCGTTTGCCAACCGTCGCGGCGCGGCATGGCGAGGTCAGTGATCACCAGTATCGGCTCAACATCTTGGAGAAGTTGGAGACATTCATCGCCGTTGCGCGTGATGTACACCTCGACGCCATGATGTTCGAGCAGCTTGGAGATCACCTGCCCATCGTCGAACAGGTCTTCAACCACAATGACTTTGATGCGTTCTGTGACCATGCGCTCCCTATGGTGAAACCGGCGTGATCGCCGTCTGAATTTGTTCGACCAGCTTGCCAATGTCGTACGGTTTGGAAATGTAGCCGTTGAACCCGGCACGCAGCACCCGTTCGCGGTCGCCGCTCATGGCGTAAGCCGTGACGGCGATGATCGGGATGTGCGCGGTTTCGGGGTTGCCGCGCACCGACTCGAACATCTGCCACCCGTTGACCGACGGCATCGCCAGATCAAGCAGGATGATGTTCGGTTGGATCTCCGCCAGCTTCTTCAAGCCTTCCGCGCCGTCACTGGCAGTGAACACGCGCGCGCCGAAGTGGCGCAGTGCCGCTTGCAGCACATAGAGATTGTCCGGCGAGTCATCGACCGCCAAAATGACCCAATCTTTTACATCCCGACTCACGGGTTTACCTTGCATCTTGTCCATAATTACCTGTTTTCTGTAATTAGTTCAGGCTGCGTTGTGACCAAAGGCAGTGTAACGATGAATGTGCTGCCTTCGCCGAGCTGGCTTTTTACGCGCACGTTCCCACCCATCATCATGACCAACCTGCGCACAATCGCCAATCCCAACCCAGTTCCATTGTATTGGCGTTGGGCGCTGCTGTCGACCTGCCTAAATTCATCGAATATAACATCCAGCAGATGCGAGGCAATGCCAATGCCGGTATCCTCGACGGTGAGCATCCATGTATCACGCGCATACTGCGCCGTGACCGAAATCGTGCCTTTTTCCGTGAACTTGATGGCATTCGAGATCAGGTTGGTCAAGACCTGTTTCAAACGCGCTGTGTCGCCGACGATCTGTTCGGGCATGCGCTCGTCGATCTCGACGGTCAGCGCCAACCCTTTTGGCTCGCTGAGTACGCGGTTTTGCACCACGACGTCGTTGATACACGTGCGCAGATCAAACGGCACATTGACCAGTTCCATGCGCCCCGCCTCGATCTTCGACAGGTCAAGCACCTCGTTGATCAGGCGCAGCAGGTCTTCGGCATTGATCAGCGTGCGGTTCAAGTAGTTGCGCTGTTCCTCGGTCAATTCCCCGGTGATGCCGATCAGTTGAAGCTGCGAATAGCCGATGATCGCGTTGAGTGGTGTGCGCAGTTCGTGCGACATCGTCGCGAGGAACTGGCTCTTGAGCTGGTTAGCGGATTCCGCCTGCCGCCGCGCGACGGCAAGTTCGCGGTTGGTTCTGACCAGCGCTTCGTTCTGCGACTGAATCTGCCGCTCGATCTGCTTGCGTTCGATCAGATGCCCGAAAGTCGCCCCGGCGGTCGAGATGAATTCGCTTTCGTACGACCGGGCGGGGCGGCGCGTCAGGAAGTTATCGGCGACCAAGTAGCCGATTGCCTGCTGACCGTTCCACAGCGCGGCGGCGACCTTCCAGCCAGAGCCGATAATGTTCGCATCGTCGAAGATCGGCGCGTTATCCCAGAAGCGGACGTGGTTTTCGCTGTTCAGGATTTCCAGCGTCCAGTGGTCGTCGCTGATGTCTTCGCGGTAGTAGCTTTCGTCGCGCATCTTGCCGCCGGTATCCGTGCCGAACGTCCCTTGCAGTTGATTCGCCTTGTGATCGATGACGAACAAGGCGATGCGATCCACGCCCAAGCGCCGCGAACCCGCCCGGATGATCTCTTTATAAAGCGCGTCGAGGTCGGCAATCGTGGAGAGTTCGAGATGAAGCTGCTGAAGCGCCTGCATGTCGGCGAGAAAGGCTTCGGTGCGCTGCTGCGCCAGTTCGCGTTCGGCGATGTTGGCGGCGCGAATCTGATCATACGCCGACTGTAGTTCGGCGCGGTTGACGCGCTCGATCCCCGCCGCGTACCGGATCGCGATGTAGATCGCCACGCCGATAGCCAGCGTATAGGTGACCAGTTCCAGCAGGCGGAAGAGCGCCGTGTTGTTGCGATCCGTGAGCAGCAGCGTGAGCAGGATCGGCACGCCCAGCGCGACGATGACCATGATGACCGTGCCGCGCACGTTGAACAGGAGCGCCGTCATCAGCAGCGGGATGGCGACGGCATAGGCGAGCGCCGGGAGCGTTTGGATGAAGAATGGTCCGGCGGTGAACATGAGCACAAGCAGCGTCGTCAAGACGCGCGCCGCCAGATCAACCCGACCGCGCCGCGCCAGCGCATAGAGCACGACGCCGATAGCAACCATCACCACGCCGATCTGGAAATCGGTGCGGTTGACCGAATTAGGCGTAAAGATCAGGTAGATCAGGAGGATGGAGCTGAGGGTGAAGATCGTCCCCAGTAGGAACAGCAGCAGCAGTTCGGCGCGCCGCTGCGCCAACGGATCGGTGAGGGAAGGGGGCGGTTCGATCAATTTTTGCGCGAATGATCGCAGCGAAGGCGGGTTGGAAGCGGAGTCAATAGATGGCTGCATCATTTTCTTTTCGATTCGCGCAGCACCGCACGGTTAGTTTGCGCGTTGAACCCATCGATGTACAAGCGATACAGGTAGCATAAAGAGATTACGGGCGAATTACTTCCATCGAATGGCGGGTTTTAATTCACCCCGATGGACTATCCGTTCGACTAGGAGAATATTGTAAACAGAAATCTTATCGCGCTCGAATGCGTGACAGGGGGTGAAAGTAAGTTATATTAATTGAGTTCACGATGGCGCTTGTACACACGGGATGAACCACATGAGCTTACACATTGACGTGATGATCAGCAGCACGAGCATTGACCTGCCAGAACATCGTAAGCAGGCGATGGACGCGATCTTGCGCTCGAAGATGTATCCCATTGCGATGGAGCACCTAACGGCAGAGGACAGTGACGCGCTGACTACCTCGCTCGACATGGTCGATAATGCTGAAGTCTATGTGGGGATCATCGGGATGCGTTACGGCTACATCCCCAAAGACCCGGAGCGCAATCCGAAAAAGCTGTCGATCACCGAGTTGGAATATCGCCGCGCCGTCGAACGCGGTATCCCGATCCTGATCTTTTTCATGTCCGACGATCATCCCGTCCCGCCGCGTAAAGCGGGCGAACCGAACACCTTTGAGGAACAGAGCGCCGACGGGCGCAAAAAGCTGGCACGCCTCAAAAAGGAACTCTCGACGCTGCGCGTGGGCAGTTTCTTCACGTCGCCGCAAGAACTGCGCGCTGACATTGTGCAGGCGCTGCACGACAAAGACGTGATCGAAAAAGCCGAGAAGATCGCCGAAGCGTCCGCCAAGCCGGAACCCGAACCGATCAGCGACACGGGTATTCCGCAGCCGCCCGACCTGTACAGCGTCCCCGCCTACACGCTGACCAACACGTTCGTCGGGCGCGCCAACGAACTCGCCGACCTCGCCGCGTGGGCGAAGACCACCGAGCCGATCATGATCTACGAGGCGATTGGCGGCATGGGCAAAAGCGCGCTGACGTGGGAATGGGTGCAGCGCTTGCTCCGCGACGGGCACGACTACAAAGGCATCTTCTGGTACAGCTTCTATGAAGGCGGCGCGCTGATGCACAGCTTTTTACGCCACGCCGTCGCCTACATGACGAAGCAAGACCCGGACGAACTGAAGAAAGAGTCCCACGACGACCTCGCCGACATTTTGCTGCGTGAACTGAACGCGGGGCGCTGGCTGCTCGTGCTGGACGGCGTCGAACGCCTGCTGGTCGCCTACCACCGCATCGACGCAGCGCAGGTGCGTGACGACGAGGTTCAGCGCGACCTGCGCGACTGTACCAGCCGCAAGGATAACCGTCTGCTGCAAAAGCTGGCGGGCGTCAAGCAGTCCAAGCTGCTGATCAGCACCCGCTTGATGCCGCGCGCGCTGGAAGACGCGGGCATGCCGATCAAGGGGGTGCGGCGGCGCTTGCTTCGGGGGCTGCTGCCGCCCGACGCGCTCGACTTGATGCGGGATCGCGGCGTGGCGTGGGATGACGAGCCGGAACTGAAACACTTCATGCAGCAGATCGGCTATCACGGCTTGCTGCTCAAGGTGATCGCCGGGCGTATCAAAACGCACCGTAATCCCAAAGTGCGCGGGCATTTCGACACATGGTATGCCTTTGAGGGCAAGGCACTGAACCTGTACGCGCTGACAGACCAACATCGGCGTACACATGTGCTGGCATATGCCTTCGAGGGATTGACGGACGACAAGAAGCTGCTCCTCAGCCAGATCGCCGCCTTCAGCGACCCGGTCGATTACGAGACGGTCGCGTTGTTCAATGGGTACGATAATCCGTCCGATTTCGACGCCGCGCTGACCGAACTCGAAGATCGCGGCTTGCTCCAGTGGGATCGCGACGCCGATACGTATGACCTGCACCCGGTGGTGCGCGGCTACTGCTTCAACCAGCTTCAAGATCGAGTAGGGACATTCGGGCGCATCGCCGATTACTTCAATGATAGACCGAAAGAGGCTTATGAAGAGGCGGAGTCGCTGGATGACCTGCGCGTGAGCCTGATGGTCTACCGGGCGCTGGTCGGCGCTGGTCGGCTGGAAGCGGCGGCGAAGTTCTATCGCGGGAGTTTCGCCGACGCGCTGTTTTTTCAGCTCAATGCCTACACGACGATTATTGAACTGCTCACACCGCTCTTCCCCAACGGAGATTTAGACTCGCTTCCAACGGTAGAGGATTTTACGAGCAAAAGCTTCGTCCTTACGTACTTTACGCTTGCCTATGAGAACACTGGAGCTTTGCACACAGCACTGCGCCTGCTTGCGCCAACCATTCAGCTTGACCTCGAAACAGCTAACAGCAAGTATCTAGCGAGCGACCTGATAAACTATGGTTCTTGTCTGCAAGAGTTAAATCGGCTGGCAGATAACGATAGGGTGTGTAATTTAGTTCGTCAACTCGCGGATGTTGATGAGAATGATTACTGGAAAAAGGGTGCTGAATGTTCGGTATTGCAAAGCGCCACACTGCGGGGCGATTGGCATGAAACTGCAGAGGCAGAAGCACGACTAGGTGAAGCATACGACCACGCCTTTTTCCACCTCTGGCGGGCGCGTGGGCGCTTCTTTCGCGGCGAAAATGCACGTCCACTGCTCGAGTTTGGGATGAAAAACGCCCGTTATAGAAATTGGCTGACAGCTCAAAAGTGGCTGTTGGCGCTGCGCGCCGAAGTTGAACTGGCAGACGGAAACTTGGATGCAGCAGACGACTCACTTGACCAGGCGTTGGCAATTGCGCGGCGCTCCAACGCAAAAGAGCAAGCCCCGTACACCGCGCTGCTGGCGGAGATCCGCCTCGCGCAAGGCGATCTTCAGGCAGCCAAAGACATGATCGAAGAAGCCTTCGCCATGACGATGATCGAATTCGACAAGGCGGCGATCTACAACAGCGCCGCCATTGTCTACCATGCGGCAGGCGACTTTGACCGCGCTAAAGACTACGTCTTGCAAGCCTACAAGGTCGCGTGGGCGGATGGCGAACCGTACAGCCAGTGGTACGAACTCAA
>JACSRG010000092.1 GCA_014879865.1 Anaerolinea sp. | reverse complement strand
CGGTCCACTGCCGGGCGCGACGCCGCGCGCAACGGGGATGGTCAAGCCGGTGCTGCCTTCGCGCGCCAGTCGATCCATGTTCGGGGTGTGCGCCGTTTCGAGTTCGGTCAAACCGGTTTCCGGGCGCGGCAGACCGCCAAGCCCATCCATGACGAGGAGGAGGATTTTGCCGCCTTCATTGAGCGCGAGGCGGCGCATAAGTTCAAAATCTGCCATCGGGATGTCCTTTACTGTTACCAACATGCGCTGATGATACCGCTTTCACCCCGACCACGCATATACTTAAGGAAGGATGTGAGGGGGAAACCATGACACAAAAACTCGCCGTCGCGGTGATTCACGGCATGGGCAACCAGACCGAGGACTTCGCCGACGCCATGATCACGCAGATCAACGAATTGTGTATGCCCGTCACCGCGCACGACGTGGTGATCCGCCCAGTACATTGGACGCGCGTACTCCAGCAGGAGGAGCGCACGCTGTGGCAGCGAATGCAGGCGAGCGGCGCAGATCTCAAGCTGCCGCTGGCGCGCCGCTTTCTGATCGACTTTCTGGCGGACATCATCGCCTATCAGGTGACGCCGCACGACAGCATGGTCTACGACGCGGTGCACACCGTGCTGGCGGAAACACTGCGCAGCTTGGCAGAGGAAGCAGGCGAACGCGCGCCGCTGTGCATCATCGCGCACAGCCTCGGCTCGGTGATCGTCAGCAACTACCTGTACGACTTGCAGCACCCGCACCTGATCCCGGCGCGCGCGCAAGCCGTCATGCAGCCCACACCGCTCGAACAGGGTGACACGCTGGCGCTGCTGTACATGATGGGGAGTCCGCTGGCGCTGTGGAGTCTGCGCTACCGCGACTTCGGTACGCCCATCGCCTTTCCGCCCCCCGCCGTGCACGACTACTATCCCGCCGTCGTGCCGCAGTGGGTCAACTTCTACGATCCCGACGATGTGGCTGCCTTCCCGCTGCAAGCGCTGAATACGGCGTATGCCAGCGTGGTGACGCAGGATACCCGCGTGCAGGTCGGCGGGGTGATCGAAGGTAAGACGCCGCTGGCACATCTGGCGTACTGGACGGATGAAGACGTGATCCGCCCGATTGCCGAGGGGTTGATCGGCGTATGGCGGGCAGTGAATCAGGCGCAGTCGTAGATCAGCGCGGCGATCTCGCTCAGCAGGTTGACCATGAAGCCTTCGGCGGGACAGCCCAACGCCAGATCATAGACGTAGTGCGTGCCGTCATCCCCGTAGACGATTAACCCCGCGCGCCCGTAAGCGGTCGTCACGATCTGGATTTCCCAAACGCGGTGCTCGTCATAGGGATATTTATGCACGGTTTGGGATACCCGCACACTGCTGTTGAGCCACGCGCCATACAGCCGTGCGAACGGCAGCGGCGGCTGCTTGGAAGCGCGGGCGCGGAACAATTCATAGGTCACCGCGTGGAGTACATCCCCGAAACCGCCGGCGGCGAATTCGATTTCGACCTGCTTCAAGCCCACCGCCGGGTTGATCGCCTCAAGCTGCGCGGTGAATACCCCGACGAGATCGGCGATGCCGCTCATCCACTCGACCAGCGTGCGCGGCATGGCGGCTTCACGCAGTACGGCTTCGCGCACCTCGCTCAACGCCCCGCCCGCACGTTCAAGGCTGCCCAAGCCGGTGAAGTCCTTCGGCTCAAACAGGTTCACCCCGAACGCGGGCGGCAGATGATACGCCTCGCGGAAGGTCTTGATCGGGATAAATTCTTGTTCACTGCCGTCGATGAATAACCGCATCGGCTGCCCCTGCGCGTACTACGCCTGCGTGTCGAATGCTGGTTGATTATAGCGCACCGTGCCCATGCCGATCACCAGCGGTGAGGCAGTAGAGTCGGGCAAACGGTGTCCAGCTTTAACACGCAGGTGGGCATAATCTGGCACGCGACATGATATGCTGGTGTTGACCAAGTCGAGGGTCGCAGATTTCGGAGGAACAACGAAAAATGCGCAGTATCATTCGTTTCTTTGTGTTGTATCTGCTTATTCCGATCATCCTCGCCGCGCTGATGAGCTACAGCCTGTGGAACTACTTCCTCACGCCGCCGTCCGTCGATGCGCTGGCGAATGGGATGTGGGCAGGCACGGTCAGTTACTTTGAATACCGCGCCGAGGCGGACGCCGACGGAAACTTAACCATCGTGCCGGTCAACACACAACCCAACGAATCGCTCTACCGCTACAATGACCCGCCGGTCGAGGTTCACGACTACGCACAGCGACACGGCGCGCCGTTCCTCGTCACGCTGCCGGACGAAACGCTGACGCAGATTCACCAGACGACGCGCCTCTTGGGCTGGAAGCTGTACCCCGACGAATTGGATATGCTGCCGCGCTACGGCGGTTTTGCCGGACGGGGTTTCCTCGTGCAGGGCGGTGATCTTCAGGGCAGCGTCGTGCTGCTCGGCATGACCGGAACATGGGCGGATTATGTCGAAACCGGGGAGTTCAACAGCGATGACACGTACAACGCCTATCATGCGCTGTTCAAGGTCAACGACGATGGGACGTGGAGTCTCATCGCGCAGCAGTATTTCCGCTTTGACAGCGCCGGTATCGAGTTCGCGCAGTTCCCGTTCCTCTTGATTGTCGCCTGCTTGGTGTATTTGCCGATCCTCGGCGCGGCGCGGTGGGTTATGGCTGTTATTCAACGTTACCAGCGGCAGCAGCAGTTGGAGCGGCTGGCGAAAGCAAAACGCAAGCGGATTGGCGATGATGGCGAGCTGCTGCCGCCGGTCGAGGCGGAGACAGGGGTCGAAACCGAGCCTGTCTCCGCACGCGTTACTCGAGACAGCCTGCCTATGGGCTGACCGGCGTTGCCGTCGCCATCAGCGGGAAGGCGCTGGCGGTCGCCTGCTGAAGGATCGCCGTTGCCGTCATCAGCATCGGATCGCCGGAGGATAGCGGCGGAACGGTCGGCAGCGGCGTGCCCGTGCTCACCTGCGGACGCAGTTCAATCGGGCGGTTGGACGGCACTTCGATGGTCAGCGTTTGCCCCAACGTGAGGGCGCTGTCTTCGCTCAGATTGTTGAGTTCGAGCAGGCGCGGGATGTCCGCCAGATCCAGCCCGAAGCGCGCGGCAATCCCCAGCAGTGTATCGCCCGACTGCACGACGTAGCTGATCTGGACAAAGCCGCCGTCCTCGCTGTAGGTATAGACGCACTCGCCTTCCGGCGTGACCGCGTTGGCTTGCAGCCAACCCTGCACCCGCGTCCGACTCGTGACCGGACTCGCAGCGTTTTCCCCATCTACGAAGTCGAGGATGACATAGTACCAGCCTTCGGTATCCGACTGGTACATATCCACCACGCCAGCGTAGCTGAGGCGCGGCAGATAGCCTGTGACCACACCGGAGGTCAGGTCAGGCAGCGAACGCACGTCGAGCTGCACATCGCCTGTGCGCACCGTGCAGATCAGCGGCAGGGCGTCGCTCCCCGGCATGGGCAGCAGCGAGTCGGCGAAGCTGTTGACCGGCGGCACAACCGTGAAAGGCATCGGAGTCGCGGTTTCGGTCGGCATGACAGGCAGGACTTGCAGCGTTGCCTGTTCGATCATCCACGTCGCGGTAATCATGATCTCATCCAATTCAGGCGCGACTGTCGGGGTAAACGTCGGCAGCGGTGTCGGCGTCTCGGTGACTTGCGCCAGCGGGAGAATCGCATTGGCGTCGTCGTTGTTGTTCGGGCGTCCGTTGAGCAGCGCGACACTGAACAGCACGAGGATCAGGACGGCGGCGGTATATGCCGCATAGCTGACATTGAAGCGAGCAGCGCGCTTGGTCGGCGCGGCATGAACATACGCACTCATGGCGGTATCCTTTCCATGACCATTCTGGCTAAAGTGGGCGACGTGGATTGGGCTGAATGTGTTTGCGAGTTCCACGTCGATTTCGGCAAGCTGGCGCGCGAGTACCGGGTCGCGCTCGGCTTCCGCCAGCACAGCAGCGACGGCGGCAAAATCACCGCGCTGGAGGGCGCTGCTGTACCGGAACAGCAGTTTTTCGCGCCTGTGCTGTTTAGGCATTCTGGTTTGCCTTTCCGTAAATCACGCGCAGACGGGCGAGGGCGCGATGCAGCCGGACGCGCGCCGCTCCCGGCGTGATCCCCAACTCGCGCGCGACCGCGTCGCCGTCCATGTCCGCGAGGATGGCAAGCCGGATTACGCGCTGATCCTCCGGCGAGAGCGTGGTCAGCAGCCCGCTGATCGTGTCCTCGTCGGCGCGGGGATCGAGCGCGGCGACATAGTCGAACAGCGCATCGTCGTCATCGCCTGACGCCAAGTCGCCGATCAGCGGTTCGCGCCGTTCACGGCGGGCGCGCTCGGCACTGCGGCGGTGGATCAAGTTGGCGGCGATGCCGAGCAGCCACGCGCGCGGGCTGCCGGTTGCGCGAAAGCGATCCTCGTGCGCCAGCGCCTCGACGACCACATCATTCAGCAGATCGGAAGCTGCCGCGTCCAGCGGTTGATCGCTGATGCCCGCGCGCGCCACGTACACACGCAGCGTCTTGAGCAGCGCGCTCGACTCGGCTTCGATATAGGTTCGCAGCCGGGTTGCCCCTCTCATGCGGTCTCCTTACTCGGTCGGTGATCACCTACCTACATACTCTATTCACTTTGCGCGGTGATTTTGTTACAGGGGCAGAAGCTAGTTTATTCGCCGCGTTCCAAGTGCAAGCCTGCCATGTACCCCCACCACGATCCCGGATGATCGAGGTAAAGCGCGACGTAGGCGTTCAAGGCGGCGTCAGCTTGTCCGGTCACGTCATAGATCAAGGCTTCCCAGTAGGCGAGCCCTTCGGCGTCATAGGAGCGAACTCTAGGAGCTTCCCGCACGATGCGGAGTGCCAGATCATAGTCCCCTAGCATAAATGGACTGTAGGTATTTCCGTCGCTGATTAATCGGTCGATTGGGGCAATTGGCGTCATCGGCACATACGACGGGGATGGCGTTCGCGAAGCAGTCGGCGTAGCGGTCGGAACACCACTGAACAGGGCGATATCGCAGCCTGCGCGTGCGGGATCGGCGCTGTTGTAACCCGCCATCTGATAAAGCCCGTCATAAATGTTTTCCCTGATTTCACCGGGTGTGAAGGCGATATCATCTATATAACCACTGCTGTTTGGGCGAAAATCCTCTTCAAAGTAGTGATAGGCAGTGCGGCATAAAGCTTCGGCATCGAAGCTGTTTGCCGCCAGCAGCACGTCTATAAACTCCAAGTAGACGTAATGTCGTACCTCTCGCAGCTCCTCGACCAACTGCCGGACACGAGTCTGATCCCCGATTAGCGCATAGGCAACGATGCGGCGGGCGTAAAAATACGCCGTAACCAAAAGCCATTGAGAAGAATCGCAATAAGCATCGCCGCGAGAATCCATACATTCAACCAACTCGTTCCAGCGTTCCGCATTGGCGGCAAAATACCTGTCGTAGAGACGTGTCGCCGAGTCGAAATCCCCCAACCACATTGCTTCTTCCGCCTGACGTCCGCTGCAATCGTGGTTGACCACTTCATCGGGGAGGCGGATATAGGCAATCCCGTTCCAATCCCAGACCTGCGTCGTCGTCGTGCCACATTCCCAGTTGTCTATGCGGGTATACGTGGCGGAAAATTCCAGCGCAGGATCATCGTCCCGGTTGCCCATCGCACTATCGTGTGCAAAAATGCGTTCCAACTGCCCATCCCGCCATGTGAACGCATACATAACTCTAAAAACTACGTTGACTGGCCCGGGTGCATCCGTTGTGATGCGAAACACCCACTCCAAACTGCCATCGCCGGTGATGTCCTGAAAGCCCAAGTTCTCGTACCAACTGGATCTATCTCGCCAGTCTGCATTTCCGCTCGAATACGGAATTCCGAGGGTTTGTAGACGGTAATGATCACCCTCACGAACAGCCACCAGATAGTTCTGGTAGATGATGTCACTGTAGCCACCATCTACGGAAAGATCGAGAATCCACTCCGATTGACTGTCGCCATCAAAGTCATGCGGCGTGACCAGTGCTGTAATTCCGCCAAAATGTAGGCTGTTCACTGCATCGAGATCAACCGGGTTTTCCAGCAAATAACGTTCAGTCAGCCGCAGCACCCATGCATCCATATCGATTGCAGGCGTCAGTTCAGCTTGGTTTGCCGGGTAGATCTCAGGACTGAAGCGCCAGAATGCTATCAGCAGATCATGGAAACTCGCTCCTTCGCTGAATTTCGCCAAAAATTCGGCTTCGGCAGCGCGAAGGAGTTCAATGGCATAAAATCGGTCAAAACTGCTGCTTAACTCGACCTCAGGAAAATACGGCAGCGCGTCAATGAACTCTTCAGCAGTCAGCGTGTGCAGGCGATACGCTGGCGGCTGAATCGGCGTGATGGTCTGGGCGGCTGCTGTAAACGCGAACAAAACCAGTATCAGGAG
>JACSRG010000114.1 GCA_014879865.1 Anaerolinea sp. | reverse complement strand
AGATGGTCGATGCCCGCCTGCACATCGCGCAGAATGCCGTCCGCTTCTTCGATGAGTTCGATGGCGAAGGCGACATCTTCGGCGGACCACGAGAGCGGCGGGATTTCGGACAAGGACTCGTCGGTGTAGTCGATCAGGCTGTTGCCCGTGCAGGAGAACAGCCACCCGAATGACCAACCGACCTGCCGCAGCACCGGATCGGTCTGCTCAAGCAGGTTGGCGGCAACGGCGCGCCCGGCGGGGTAGACGCACTCCGGCACATCGACGCTGTACATTTCGCCTTCGGGGATGTCGATGCCAAACGGCGCGAGTATCGGCAGCAGATCGGTGTGGACGGCGTAGAACTCCGGGTCTTCGAGATCGACCCCAATGGCGTTGAGCGGCACGCCCCAACCAATCACATCGAGATCATCAAGCGGGATACCTTTGGCGGAGATCGCCTTGCATAGGAGGCGATCCATCTCCTGATACGCTGCGCCCGCTCGCAACCGCTCGACCGCTTCGGCGTAGATGTCGGGGAATGCGCCGCGCGTGACCTGCAAGGCGATGTGCAGCGGATCGGTGTCGTAGTCGATGTCCTCCGCGTCAAAGGCATTCCAGAACGGATCGAAGGCGGTGACGGCAGATGCCAGCAGGAGCAGCGGATCAGCAGTCAGTGATACCGCCAACTGATCAAACAGGCTCGTCAGTGGGTTCATAGTCCGAACTCTCCAATACTCACCGACAGAATCGGAATGGGGGTGAGATTCGCCAGACTGCGTGCCGCCGCCGCGCACCGTCCGGTGTAGGCAACGATTTCCGTTACCGCTTCGATGAGCTGTGGGCGCGGGATACGCGCGGTACCGGAGATCAGGTGAGGCTGCTCGCGCAGCAGCCCCATCCCTTTCAGATCGAGCGTCGGTGTGGACGCGAGGCAGGACACTAATTCGTTCAAAGCGAACGAAACGTTGTCCATCCCCGTCAGCCTTTGCGCCCCGGCTGGGGCAGAAATTCGACCACACGCAGCCCGTTCTCGTCGCGTTCACGGAGCGTCGCGTTGGCGACCTCCGGGTAGCTCGTCTTGAGGAGCTGCGCGACCTGCTCATTGCTCAAGCCTGACATAGAGGGGTCTTCGACGACGCGGGTCGCGCCGATCTTGAACACGCGGGTCAATGGGGTCAGGTTTTGGTCAGTCATGGTGAAATATTCCTTTCGTGAATAGGATTGGGTTACAGAAGCGCGGATTGTTCGGCGGCACCGTTCGTGCCATGATGCCCATTGCTGGAGATAACCGGGTGCTGCGGTGCTTCGAGGGTGAGTGCGTCTTCGTTGTCCGCCTCATCGATCAGCGACGCGGCGTCCGATTCGTGGAAATCACCCGTCTGCACGAAGTCGGTGAGCGCGAATAGCGACAGATCGCGTTCGGTCAGGTGCTTCATTTTCTTCGCCAACGCGTACACGTCCTCGATGCGAATCAGTGAGTCGCCATCCCACAGTTTGCCGTCAATCAGCTTCGCGGCGATCAGCACCGCCTGGCGATAGGCTGCCGCATCGGTCTCCCCGCCGGTAATCTTGAGATGGCTGATCTTGACCGCTTTCTTGCCCTTCTTGAGCGGAATATCGACGGTCGGTTCGCCCGGCGGTGCGGACTGCTCAGCCCGCTTGCGCGACTGTGATTTGAGCGGCGGTTGAGTCTCCGGGATGATGGGCGGATCGGCTTCAACGGCAGCGAAGGCGATGAGCGCGTCGGCGATGACTTCGGTCAGGTCAGCGATGTGCTCGTAGGTGAACTGATGCACGCGGGCGAGATCGCCGCGCTGCACCAGCAGGGTGCCGGTCTTGCTCTCGCTGTCTGCGTCGGGCAGGGTCAGCGTGACGACGGTCGGTTTGGGGGTGGATAACTTGGAACTCATAGTAGTCCTTTCTCACAAAACGGATGAAATGCCGAGTGACGGACATAGGTCTTTGAGCAGCAGCGTGCCGCAGACGTGGCAAAAGCCGTATCCGGTTTTTCTGTTGAACCCGAAGGAAGGGTGTCGATCTGCATGCTTGTGGCGCTGCGGGAACGGACATGCGCCGTTTAGCCAGTCGCCGTGTGGCTTGCACCCGGACGCAAGCAGTGCATCGGCGACACACCGGATCGTGTCAGCATTGAGCGGGATCGGCGCACGAGTGGCAGGTCTGCTTGCTGATGATGATCGGTGAACCGATTGGCGATCTGACGGCAGATATGCCTTGAAACTGTTCAGCGCATACCGGTGATCGTGAAGTTCCAGCACCCGACAGAGGGCATTGCCACGCATAGGCTTGTTGTTATGGCTGAGGGGAACACGTAGACTTTGTGCGACGCTTAGGTGGTCACCATGCAGCGCAACTGCCAAGCCGCGCAGCAGATCACGCGCAGTTTGCAGATCGGCCGTTGGCTCATCGAGCCACCAGTACGCATGATATCCACCTCCGCTGGCGACGATGCATGATGGGGACGGAACGGCGCATTGCAACCGCCTGAGGGCTTCCATCGAAGGATCATCCACATCGACGAACAGCGCCGGGAGCGCCACAACGTAGGCTGAACCGCCGCGCTGCCAGCGGGTCAGCCCCGGACGACGCAGCCCAACCGCGAAGTACGCGCCCCAACCGAGTGTGTTCGCCCGGTCAAGGTCTGTCAGCGCAGCGCGTAATGCAGTCGTATCATGCAGTGGAATGTGACGGGAGGGTGTGGAGTACTTGCCGCCGGGATGGATGGCGGTGAGCGTGAGACAGGCATCAGCATGGTCGGTGCAGCGGGCGAACAGCGCGTCGAAAAAGGTTTGACGCTGTTCCATGTCTTGCATGGCATCAGAACAGCGCCATTTGTTGAGTGAAGGCTTCATCGGGGACGGCTTCGCGTCGGGGAAACACCAGCGGCTCACGCGCTGGTTTGAGCTCCCGATTCGGCGCTGCCGTCGCACGAGACGGCGTGGTGAGGTGCAGTACAGGCGTGGAGTCGGTCTGATCGCTCGCCAAGTTGACGAGTTTCCCCGCGACTTCCCGCTCAAAGCCTGGAAAGACGATGCGCTGTTCGGTCAGCCATGCCGCAATCACGTCCGCTGTCCCGCTATCGAGCATCGCCAGCAGTTCGTCGCGCCGCTGCGTCCACAGTGTCTCGTCGGTGACGATGTGAACCGTCTCCAGATACGCGCTGATCGCTTCGACCGGACGTAACGCGCCGTCAGCCGTTCGCTGTTCGACAGGCTCAATCGGCGTAATCGTCGCGCCCAGTTCAAGCGCCGCCGCGATAAGAGCATCAGGTTCATCAGTGACCCTATCTTCGGCGGCAAGTGTCACTTCCTCGACATTCCAGTACGCCGCGTCCTCCTGATCGATCTCACCGACCTTCGCTTCCGCTTTGAATAACTCCGTCGGATCGAGCAGTGTCTCGTCGCGCCCGATGGCTTCAAGCAAGGCTTCCTCGAACCCGCCTTCGCCCTCCGTTAGCGCATCCAGCCCGGTCAGACCGATATCGCCGGTGAGCAGTTTCGCCGCACGCTGCTTTCGACTCATGAGCTGGACGGCGGTCTGCTCCATTGTGCCCTCGGCGAACAGGTAGTAGACCTTGCAGTGCGCGTGCGTCTGGTTCAAGCGGTACGAGCGGGCTGCCGCTTGCATCATCGTTGAGAGGTTGAACACAATCTCGAAGAAGACCAGCGTGGGAAAATGGATGAGGTCGAGACCGGTCTTGACCAGCTCAGGATTGCACAACACTACGTTTGTGCCTTTAATGATCTCACGCTCGATAACTGCTTCACGGCGCTCGGCATCGACGGTGTTGGCGAGGATGAAGGTGCGTGCTTGCGGAATATGCTCACGGATCAGCTTCTGTAGGCGAGGCTGAATGTCGCGCGTGGCAGTCTGGCGGAAGTAGATCACGCAGGGGCGATCCGCCGCGAGTTCCTCGCGCACGAGGTCGATGAGCGCCTGCTCTTTGGCGAAGATGCGATCCTCGCCGTAACTGGGGATCGATGTGACGGTGTACGGCTCTTTCGCGCCGGTGATCGGGTGCTTGAGGTTGTGGATCACTTCATACGGGCGGAACGGAGCGTTCACCCAACCCATCGACCACTGAAGATACGACCCCCTAAACGTGGTGTCGCCCTCCCAACGGCGCTGGATCAGGTAATCCTTGAGGCGCTGGCGGGTGCGGTCGTATTCAGCGTACACATCGGCATCAAGTTCGACGGGGAGAGCAATCTCCTCGTATTGTGGGAGCGCCTTACCGAGATCACCGAGTGAGAAGAAAATCGCATGATCGAGCACTTCTGCGACGAGCAGCGGTGAGATTCCCGGCGCTTCCTCATAGGGTCGCTCGTACGTGGACGTACCCGTATATGCACCGGTGTCCCTATCATAGGAGGGACGTTCTTCGACAACTTGCTCGCGCACCCCCATCTCACTGACCCACCTTGACTCGGCGCGCCCCCGCTGATTGGCGCTCTCGCTGACGACTTCCTGAAACGTGCGTGTGCCGCGCTGCTTGCGTGCAAACCGCTTGCCACCGCCCCAGTTGTAGCGCTCGCGCACACGCGGATTCAGTGCGTACTCTAGGTTGAAAATCGATGAGGCGCGTCCGTTGAACGGTGTGCCGGTCATCGCCAGCACCTTCTTCGCCATGCCTGCCATGCGTGCGAAGGATTCGCCGTTCCCAGTGTCCGAATGTTGAGCCTCATGTACCTCGTCCCAGATGAGCAGATACACGCGATCTGGGAACATGCGCTTGAGGTATTCATCGAGGCGGTAGCGCGGGTTTTTGGTCGCGTACTTCTCACCGGGCTTGGGCTGCGAACCGCGATCCCGGCTCTCGCGCCAGAGCGGTGCATTGCAGACTGCACATGATCGTTTGCCGCCTTCGAGCCACGAGAGCGACGCGGGCGCGCTCACCCCCTTCTTCTCCTGCATGACGGTGTTCCCGCAGTGCGGGCATTTCGGCACACGTTCACGCCGGATACGCTGGTGCGGCAGATACCCATCCGGGATGGGCGCACCGTGTCGCCAGAGCGCAACTGCTTCGGTGCGCCAGACAACTGACGGCTCCCACGCGCAGCCGAGCTTGGTCAGGTCACGTTTGATCAGACCGATCTTTGGCACATGCGCGGGCAGATTTTCGGCGCGCACCATGAATTCCTTAACCGATTCATGGCGATCCAGCCGTTCGATGACTGCTTTGGGGGCAATGCTGGCGAGCTCCCGTTTCCACTTCTCGAGCAGGTGCGGCGGCGCGACGATTAGCACCACCTGATCCGGGCGCATATCGTTCGCCATTGCCTTCACAATGCCGGATGCGATGCTGACGGCGGCTGAGCCGCCCATCAGCGTTTTCCCTGTGCCCATCGAACCAATGAGCAGAATGCTGTTGCGCGATTGAAACCCACGCGCAATTGCACCGACGACATGCTTTTGCGCGATATACATTGGGTATTTGCCCTTGAGCCGAATACGATCCAGCCAGTGCCCGATGCCTGCGAAGTCGAAGCGGTACATCGGTTTGAACTTCGCATTCAAATATCCGGCTAACGCCCGCTTGTTGGTGGTGATGAAACCGAGCAGCGCCTCATCGCCTTCCATCTCGACCGTCGTGCCATTGCCGCTCAGGAGCGAGAGCGTGGTCGAAGGTTTCAGGCGGATAGTCGTTTTCTTGACCTGCCGTTCCGGGTCGTTCGCATCGGCTTCGACCTCGACACGGGCGATTTGCTCGACATGGCGGGTTTTGCCGCGCAGCGCCACCCGCCCGTACTCGGTTGTCTCGATGACTGCACCATCGGCAACGCCCGCCGCCAGTACCAGCGCGAGGTGTCCCGGACGCGGCGCGACGACGGGTTCAATCTCGGTGGGCGGCGGTGGGACTTCCAAGAGCGCTTGAAACCCGCCCGTTCTCCACGCACCTTGTTCCTCGATCAATTTCAGCCCGGCGATCTCATCGAGCATATCCGGCGCGAATACGAAACGCTGAACCGGACGCGGGACGGGCAGACGGTAGATCGCCGCTGACTGGACGGTGAGGGGCTGCGGACGGTCACGGTCGCGGATGATCTGCTCATAGAGCGCGGCGGGATCAAGCGGCACGCCTTTGATCGCTGCAACGACCATTTGGTCGTAGGTGTCAAGATGCTTGCCCGGCAGCGCCCACACCTCGACACGACTGCTGTGCTTGGCTAGAAACGCCGCTGCTTCACTCGTGATGTGCTGACGGTAGATGCACCAGAGCGCCAGCCCGCCGTCCTGCACCCACTTCCATGCATGGCGCAGATATCGGAACTCGACTCGCTTGCTGCCTGACGCACCCGCATCGTGGTCGTAGGGCGGGTTGAGCCATGCCGCACCGAAAGCATTGTTAGAGGCAACCAATCGCTCCACGTCACAGCGCACCGCCTGTGTCGCACCGAAACGGGCAATGCACGCCGCCGCCCGTTCCCCATCGAGTTCGTTGGCATAAGGGGTAACGTTC
>JACSRG010000095.1 GCA_014879865.1 Anaerolinea sp. | reverse complement strand
AGCGCCAACGTCAGCATGAGCCCGACGGTGAGTATGAGAGATAGTGCCCGGATTCTAGTCATGCTCACATCTTACGGGCGATACCGGCAGAATGCAACGATTTTCACCCTCTAGAGTTGAGGGGGATGAGGAAGACCGGGACAGCTTCGAGCAGCACGGTGTACTCCGGGCTCAACATGACGTGATCGATAGATTGATGTACGGCACTTCGTCCAGCGTGCGCGCCTTTGCCAGCGGCAGCGCGACCAAGCGACCTTCTTCGCGGTAGTCGAGCGCCAGCGTCGTGAACGCGAACACGCGATCCGCGAACGGGTTGATCGCCGGGGAGACTTCCAGCAGATTCGCCAGCAGCGTCGAACGAGTCGCAAGGAGCAGCATACACGCCTCGATGAATGACCAGTCGCCTTCATACGCCAGAATGGTCTGCGGCTTGATCATCGTCTTAGGCTTGCCGAGTTCACGGTATTTGCGGAACAACAGTTCCCATTCGCGCGAAGACAGCCGCTTCTCGGCGTCGCTGACCGTCGCGGTGGGCAAGCGGCTCAAGCGGTCGAGCAGGAATGCGCGGTACTCCTTGAGCGTTAGCAGGTGAATGTCGGCGCGGCGAATCCCCTTGCGCCCGACCTCGTCCACCTGATCGGTCACGGTGATGTCGCACGCCGCCGCCTCGCCGCTTTCCAGCCCGAAGCATTTCAGGGAACGCGCCGCCGGGTAGTCGCCCCAGCCCTGCCCGCGTGGCATCGCGCCCCGCCAGAGCGCCTTGAGCGTTTCCGGGTCGATGCCGTCCGTCGGCGTGGTGAAGTTGTACCCGCGCCGCGTCCCCTCCAGCACGTAGCCGATCTCTAGCTGGCGCATTTAGCGGGGCTGCGGGCGAATGGAATTGAAGAACGTCCGCATCGCCTCGCGCACGCCGACGCCCTGAGTCACGCTGCTGGAATAGATCGAGGCTTTGTAGCCCAACCGCTCTGACTGCTGACCGAGCCGCTTGACCTCGTTGCCGTACTGCTGCATCAGTTTGTCGAGCGTCATCTGTTGCAGCCATAAGTCCGACTTGTTGACGAGCAGGAGCACGGCTTTCAAGTTCTTCTGCGCCTCTTTCTCCTCTTCGATCATGTTCATGACGAAGTTGAGCGCGTCTTTGTGCTTGAGCACGTCGGTGTGATCGACAAGGAAGATGATGCCGCGCGGCTTGGCTTCGCGGAATAGTTCGACCCAGTCGGTTTCCCACATTTCGTTCTCACCGCCGACATCGCGCAGCGGCTTGAGCCGCATCATCTCATCGCCGATGCTGGACGAGAACGTGCCGACCGCATCACCGCCGGGGGCAGTCGGGGCGGGGCTGAAGTCTTCGAGGCTGGCGACGTTCTGCCGCAGCCATTCGATGAGCGTGGTCTTGCCGGTTTGCCGCGCGCCGAGGACGATGAAGGGCAAGCCCAACACTTTGACATACACGAAGTCGTACACCTGATCGACGCTTCGTGTCAGATTATCTATGAATTTACTGCTCACGTTGCCGAATACCGCCGTGAACAGCCGATCGATCAAATTCGTCATGAGTCGAGTACCTTCCCGTGTTTCCATATAAATTCTATACGCAAAGCTGCGCCAAAAGTAGCGAGGGCGTGTAAGATTAGAGAACAAGGTGAAAGTCAACTTCATTGGTGGGCTATGAAAGAAACGCAAGCGATCATCGAGCGGGTGCGGCGCATCAACGAGACGCACCAGCATTTGTATCTGGCGGTCGATACGTCGCTGACCGGAATCCGCGCGGGACAATCCGTCCTTGCGCGCGTCGGCACGGAGTGGGACCCGTATCTGCGCGAACAATGGTATCCGGTGGACATCCAGAAGAACACGCTGATCGTGGAGCGTCCGGCGACGATTCGCTATGAACCGGGCGACATCGTCAGCTTGATCGGTGCGATTGGTCAGCCGTTCAAGTTCCGCAAGACGCTGCGCGGTGTGCTGCTCATGGTGTACGAAACCGAGCCGACGGCGCTGCTCATGACGATTCCGTTCTTGCTGGCGCAGCCGCAAAAGATCGCCGTGACGCTGCTGCTGCTCGGCAGCGCCCGCGATTACACCACGCAGCACCTGCCGCCCGAAGTCGAAATCTTGCAGGGCGACAGTGATTTGCAGTGGGCGAACCGCGTTACGACCGTCGGTTGGGCGGATCAGGTCTTTGTGACCGTCGGCGACGACGAGCAGCAGTTCGCGCGCGTCTGGCATTTGTTCCAAGAACTGCGTGCGGACATCCCGCCGAATTACCTGTGGGCGGTGTATCGTCCCGTGCTGCCCTGCGGCGTCGGCGCGTGTTCCGCCTGTTTGATCAAGGCGAAGGATAGCTTACATTACGTGTGTACCGAAGGCGCGGCGCTCGACATGACCAAAATGACGTGGGGGTGAACCGATGAGCTACCGCATCACCAAACCGGGCAAGCGCAGTCTCGTCCTCGACACACCCGTAATGAATGCCGCCGGAGCACTCGGTTTCGGCGATCAATACCGTGATCTGCTCAACATCGACAGGTTGGGCGCGTTCGTCACCAACCCGATCACCTATACGCCGCGTTCCCCCGCTAACGGGACGCGCGTCGTCCCGCTCGACGCGGGTTTGCTCATCCATACCGGGCTGCCCAACCCCGGCTTATCGAAAGTCCTCTCGACCTACCGCGCTGTGTGGGAGCGGCTCAACGTGCCGGTGATCGCGCATCTCGTCGCCACCACGCCGGATGATATGGGGCGCTGCGTTCGCGCCACCGACCGCGAAGAAGTGATCGCCGGGATCGAACTCGGCTTGAGCGACGAGATCAGCGCCGCCGAAGCAATGTGGTACGTCAAAGCCGCGCGCGACATCGCGGAAAAACCGTTGATCGTGCGCGTGCCGTTTGGCTGGTCGCTCGACATGACCAAGGCGATCATCGACGGCGGCGCGGACGCGCTGGTGATGTGTTCTGCTCCGCGTGGGACTGCGCGCGATGCCAGCGGGCGGCTCGTTGCCGGACGCGTCTACAGCCCGACGATCAAGCCGTTGATTCTGCGCATGGTCGGGCAGCTTGCACGCCGCTCCAACATTCCCGTGATCGGCGCGGGCGGCATTCACTCGGCGCAGGATGCCCGCGATTACCTCGAAGCGGGGGCGGTCGCAGTGCAGGTTGATTCGGCGGTGTGGATTGCGCCCAAGTTGATCGAAAACATTTCGCGCGAACTCGGAGGCATGAGCATTACACAGCAGTTTGAAACGCCGGACGACTGGAACGGTGAATGAAATCCGTTAGTTCACCGAATCTTCCGCCATTAGGACGATGATCCTGCCACCGAATTTGCTATACTTCAAACGCTGCATTTTTCGCAAGTAGACGCGCAGCATGCGCACAACGAGGCTGAAGTATGAACGCGGTTAATCAACCGGTCGTCTTGGCAAAATTGAGCTGGCAAGACCCACAAACAGGCGAAACCCGCGATCTATTCCTGCAAGAAGGCGGCAGCGCGAGCATCGGGCGGCTAGACAACAACGAAATTTGCATCAAGGAACAGCATGTCTCGCGCCAACACGCGATCATCGATTACCGCGATGGCGTGTTCTTCATCACCGATAACGACAGCGCGAACGGCGTTTTCATCAACGACGAGCGTATCACCGAACCGTATCCGTTGATTGCCGGGGACGTTATCCGGTTGTACGTGCCGCAGATCAAGTTCGACGCCGTGACGCTCGAAGAACAGCAGTACGCGACCGAACGGATCACCGGGGTGGTCAGCGGCATCAGGCGCGGGCAGTTGATCATCGCCAGCGGGTTGCAGGAAGGCACGACGATTGCACTGCGCTGGGATTCGCTCCGTGTTGGTCGGGCGACCGCGAATGCCGAGTGGGAAATCTGCCTACCCGATCCGTCCGTATCGCGTCCCCATGCGCGTATGGATTACGTCGATAACAACTGGATCGTCTACGACTTGGGCAGTTCCAATGGCACGTTTGTCAACGGCTCACCGATCAACGAGAAAGGGCGCGTGCTCCACGACGGCGATCAGATCACTTTCGGGACGACGCTCACGCTGTTCCATGCCGGATGAGAGACCGCGCTTGATCCCCCCTCTTAATCTTGGTAGAATCGTTCAATTCACCGATTAAGTGTTTTGAGGATCATGTGACATGGGAAAATCCCATCGCGGTAAAGGTTTGTTGAAGATGCCGTCGCACGGGCGTGGAACCTGCCCGATCTGTGGGCGCACGCGCATTAAGCTGCTCTACCCCGTCAAGATCGACGGCGCGCAGAAGAATGTGTGCAAGAACTGCCGTAACAAGGAAACTGCGTAACGTACAGTCGAAAGTTAAAAGGTGAAAGTTGAAAGTGCAGATTGATGCCAACGCTGCTTTCACCTGTTTACTTTTAACTTTCGACTTCTTTTATCACCCGCTGCGCGCGCTGCAGACCCGCGCGATGAATGCATCCATCTGCTCGTAATGTGACCCCCGCCAGTAGACCTTGCCACAGCGCTTGCACAACCGGAATTCGTTGTAGTATTGCAGCGTCGAGGGCAAGACACGATCCGCCACTACCGATTTATCCACCTCGTGCAGTTCGCCGTTGCAACCGGTACAGCGCTGCGCCTTCGCCAGTTGATCGTAAAGATCGAACCGTTTGATGACTTCTTCCAACTGCTCCCACGGATCGGTCGCGCGGACGAAATAGCCGTGCGTGACGATGCTCCGCTTGAGCAAACCACGATCCCGCGTGAGCAAAATGCGTCCCTCTTCGGCAGAGATGCGCGCCAATTCCTCGTCGCGGTAATCTTCGGGGAAGAGCGTGTCGAAGCCGAGCATCCGCAGATACGCCGCCAGCCGACCTAGATGCACATCCGCGACGAAGCGGCAGTCGCCCATATCGTTGGGCTGCAAACTGGCGGGCAGGGTGATCTGCTCGAAGGGCGGGTAGACGCTGATGCGGTCGCCGGACTGCACGTTGTAGGTGAAATCGACGGTCATGCTGTTGACGAGGATCAAGGCGACTTCGGTGTGGGGTACGCCGAGCGACTCGATCATGTCTTTGATCGCGGGCGTGCCGTCGAAACGGTGGAAGAACTCAAGCTGGCGGCGGGAAGGTGTTAGGAACTCGTTCAGGTGTGCGTAAAAACGCAGCGTAGCCTCTGGCATAATAATATCTACCACTATGACGATGAGTCTCATTATATGAGATTCACACCGTCGTCAATCAGCCATAGTGCTGAATTATGCTGACCAATTCTTGGGCGCGGTGACGAAATGTGTGTTCCTTGAGCACCCGCTCGCGGGCGGCTGCACCGGCGGCGCGGCGTTCGGCATCGTGACTCAGCAGGTAACGGTAGCGATCTACCGCCTCCTCCGGCGAGTGAACGATGAAAATCTCGCGCCCCGGTTCGAACCAGCGCTCGACGCCCTGATACGGATTGCCGACCATACAGCAGCCCATCGACGCCAGTTCAAACGGACGCGATGATGACGATGCATAGACATTGGCGTGTGCCGCCCGCGTGATCACAAGGTTGATCTTGGTGCGGCAGGCGTATTCGCGCAGTTTGCTAAAGCTGAGATACGGCAGGGGCGTTGCGCGCCCCAAGTCGCCGAGCTTCGTCCCGCGCACGGCGAAACGCGCATCGGTCAGCGCCAGCGACGGCGTCTTGATCATCCCGTCGATCCATTCGTCGCGGTATTCGCGCCCATGCCCGTAAAAGAGCACGTCGAGGTCTTGCGCGGGGACATCCACCGGGCTGAACACGTCCGGGTCAGCACCGTAAAACAGCGTATGCACTGCCCGCGCGCCCATGTCTTTGATCGCCTGCGCACCGCCTTCGCTGTTGCTGATGAACGCCGCGTATTCGGTCACGTCAGCGCCCTGATAGATGCGAAAGCCGCTGGCGAACCCTGCCATGCTCGGCAGGCTGGCAGGCACATCACCGTCATAGTAAATCACCGGCTTGTTGTGCTTTGCCATGATCGCCGCCGGGACGCCGACCAGATGATTGAGCGGCGCGGTCAGGATGATCACGGCATCGATGTCCGGTTCGCGGGTCAAAATCCGGTCGATGTGCCGCTCCCACAGCGGAGCGATCAGGCGGTTGGCAGTTTGCCGCACAATGCGGTCGAAGGCGGATTCGCTGTCAGCGGCAGAACTGAGGACTGAGGACTGAGGACTGAGTGAAGAACTCTCTACCGGCACAGATTGAATACCCGCCGATGTGGTTTTCTCAGTCCTATTCTTTGTGACTTTCCTGAGCGTATCGCGCGCTGCCTTGAACACATCGCCCTGTGTTTGCGCGGGGTTGGCTGCGGCGCGCCACCACAGCGATTCGATGGCGGGTCCTTGATACGGTGCGGCGATCACGTCCACGCCGATTTCGTACAAGCCTTTCAACAACTGCCACCATGCCGGGGTCGCGCTGAACGGCTGCGTGGTCAAGACGGCGGGCGTGGACGACGCCCTGCTGGTGTTC
>JACSRG010000300.1 GCA_014879865.1 Anaerolinea sp. | reverse complement strand
CAGGTCGGATGGGCAAAGCGCCCCGCAAGAGGAGAGCATGGCGCGACGAGCAGCAGATGACCGGATGGCGAGCGACCGTGTGTCGAGGGTGAATGCAGGCAGCAAGCTTTGACAGGTCAGCGCACTGCACGCGGCAGAGACGGTTAGAGCGAGTGAGGGACAATACCGACGGCGGTATCAGTTAGCAAGGAGCGATAGGCGATGCGGATAGGCGTCAAACGCGGGCGAACGGTACGCTACTTGAGCCAGATGGATGCCCCTCGGACTGCAACGCGCCTCAAGAACGGCTAGGTCACAACGAAATACTATTCCGGCTAGAAACGCCAGCGTAGTGAAGGTGTGTCAGCGGTCACGCTCGTCAGGGAAGTAGGTGCTTTTGAAGTTGTAGAGTGACGGTTGCTCACTGTGGCGGATGCCTTCATATAGTGCACCTGTGATCCGGTTCAAACCTTTGTGCAGCTTCTCGCGGGTATAGGTATCGTCCCCGTGCGCGAGCAGTTGAATAGCAGTCTGTGTCAGATAATCGACGGCAGCAAGCAATTCGTATGCCATCCGCCCGCGCCATGAGTGAACACCATTGGCGTGCGCCGTCGCCGTCTTGAGATCGTCCAACCCGCTGTACGCACGCAGAATCGCTTTGGCGGTTGCTTCGAAATCATCGATCCGGGTGTCGTCGGGGGCGAAGCGACGCAAGAAATCGCGCATCGCATCAACGGTGTGAAACGAGAGAAAGCTCTGCCCGCAAAGCACCGCGAGTTTGTGCCATGCGCCGTCAATATCGGTCTTTCCGCACAGCTCGAATGCTGCGTTCTGCACCGCGATCATCGCATCAACGACACGCTGGTCGTCACGGTCGGCGTTCAGGTTGGAGGAGAGGAATTCGCCGATGGTGTTGTACTGGGCGGAATCAAATAGGTCATGGTACCGCTGCATGGCAGCGGCGTTCAGGTCTTGCGTCATGAGATTGTCCTTTGGCGAAATTAGAGAATTTGCGAGAGACGAACCAATAAGGTGACGGTGGCATCAGCTGTCGGTTGGCTATCGATGCACTTGATCAAATGGATGAGGAAGTCAGCAGCACGCCCATAAAGGCTGTAGAGATAATCGGAATACAGGAGCACCCATGTCCCAGATGGAATGAGATGTGCGCCCTTCCCTTGAAGTCGTGCGGGATATTCCAGTGGTGAGGTGCATGTCCATCCAGTCGCGCACACCAACGGTTCACTGCGTTCTGATGCTTCCAGCGTCCAATCGGCGTAGAGTAACTGTCCATCATGTAGGGCGAGATAGGCGCGCTTGAGCGATAATCCACCGATTCCGCCGAACGGCATCCGCACAACTTTGAGCAAAATCACCGGCTGCCAGTCGAGATGGGTGAGATCGGTTATCATATTTATTCCCACGCCTCGAACCAGATACCGCTGAAACGGGCAATTTCGTTGTTGTCCAAAAAACGGACGAAGACGGTGTGAATGCCCCGGCTGAAGGGCAGCACGTTATCGCAGAGCGGATAATGGCTGACAATACATTTGCGCCGGGGATTGACTGTACTCAACCCAACAATGCCACCCACTGCACCCGGTGGTGGCAGCTTCGAGTGATGCGTGTTCTGGCGTTTGCCTTGCAGCATCGTTATCCCTCCTCATCTTCCTCAAGTGGAATGCCGCCTAAGTTGTCTCGAATCCAGCCATCTCCCACTTGTTCCGCATGTTCATGAGTGCGGAAACCGGGACGGAAGTGGATGATCTGGTCGTCCTCTTTGACGATGAACTGCCAAAAGCCGATGGTCTCGTTGAACTCCACAATCAAGGTGATCACGCCTCATTCCTCTCCAGATACGGCGATAGTTCATCTCGGCAAATCGGCAGGCTGCGGATGCTCATGCCGTCGAGACTGATGAAACTGGCGAAGGTACGAATGGGCTGCCGCCGCAAAAGCGGTGCGACGTACTGACCGACGACGCACGCCATCCAGTCATTGATTAAAACGTCTTGCTCACCACGTAAGACGAGTTCGGCGCACGAGATCGTCGGCTGCGGTTCAGGTGTGGGTGCTTCGGGTTCGAGCAGCGCCGGGAAGATCAGCCCTTCTTTCGGTAGATAAGCATATTTGCCGTCCTTTCCGTCGAGATGCCGCCGCATCAGTTCCGCATCCGGCGTGTTGCCGATGACCACCTGACCCCCGTCGCGGTAGTTGCCTGCCCCGATTAGGATGCCGCGTGCCTGGTGCAATTCGCACCGAGCGAGGTGGTTATCGACGCAGCTAATCACCACCTGTGAGCCATAACGATCCCCATGTTTCTCATGATTGAACGGCTCGACAATCCACGAAATATCTAACCCGAGTGCCATGTTCAAACGCTTGCCAACGATTTCGACTTTCGGCAAGCCGAGCGCCGCATCTGCCGGCGTGAACAACTGCCGCCCGACGTTTTTTTCCTCCACAATGTCGGGGTCGATGAGGACAATCTTCGGCGTGTGCAGTCGAGCGCGCTGCATGTCGTAGACAATGCGTCCAACGATGCGAGCTACTTGAGCGCCCGTCCCGCCGCACCCGACAATGACGATGGATTGAATGTGTGTGTTCGGCTCAAAGACGTTCATGATTCATCCCCCAAGACCTGTGCCATGGTCTTCTTGACCGGAATGAGATCGCCTTTCGGATATGCCCGCGCCTTCTTCGCTTCGAGATCGATGAGCAGTTTGCGAATATCACGCGGTTCGCGCTTGCTCTTGCTGCCGACGGCATGGTCGCCGAACGACGAGCCAAGGAGCATCGTCCAGTCGTCTGCCAGTGATCCGCTACGCAGCGCAGTATCGGTCACGCGCTGCACCGTTCCCCAGCAGATCGCACCGGAGCCGAATACGTTGGGCAGTGGAGCATGGAACAGCGGGATGTCCAATTTTTCTGGGCGGCGCTTCACGGCATATACACCATAGACAGGTGCTTTCTCATCCGTCGTGACGCGGATCATGACCAGACCGGGAAGCGGCACACGCAGCGCCGTCTCCGAACCGTCGAGGAACACCCCTGTTTTCTGCGGCGGGCGGTATTCGACGACCGTTCGCTTCACGCCGTCCTGCCGTATCAGCAAGGTATTCCCACCGAGCAGCCCGGTATCGAAGGTAACTTTCGCCGCCAGCGCCAGCGCGACCTGTGCCGGATCAACGGCAAATTCGGTTGTAAGTTCTCCGTCGGTCTTACGCAGCATCACGCCGAAGCTGTAGAATGCCAGTGTCAACGACGGCTGTTCCGTCAACGCGGCTGTCAGCGCCTTCCCACTCCAATCGGATGATCCGTTCATCGAGTTTTCCTTTCTTCTTCAGTTCCCGGTAGAGGTGCGCGATATTGCGCTCTAGTGCTGCCATCAAGTCGGGCGTGGTCTTGAGGTGGGCAAGTCCTATCTGCACATCGCGCATGATGCCGTCCGCTTCTTCGATCAGTTCGACGGCGAAAGCGATGTCGTCGGCTGAACACGAGAGCGGCGGAATCTCCGCGAGGGCTTCGTCGCTATAATCGACCAGCGAATTGCCCGTGCAGCTAAACAGCCAACCGAACAACCAGCCAACCTGCCGCAGCGCCGGGTCGGTCTGCTCATGCAAGCTTGCAGCGATGGCACATCCGACTTTATGAATGCACTCCGGCAAATCGACGCTGTAGGTTTCGCCTTCGGGCAGGTCGATACCAAAGGGAGCAAGAACAGGCAGGAGATCGGTGTGGACAGCGTAGAACTCCGGGTCTTCAAGATCAACGCCAACGGCAGTCATCGGTACACCCCAGCCAATCGTGTCGAGGTCGTCAAGTGGGATGCCTTTGGCGGAGATTGCCTTGCACAGCAGTCGATCCATCTCCGCATAGGACGCGCCCGACCGCAGCCGCTCGACCGCTTCCGCGTAGATGTCGGGGAACGCGCTGCGTGTAACTTGCAAGGCGATAGTGAGCGGATCGGTCTCGTAGTCGATATCCGTGTCGTCGAAGTCTGCCCAGAACGGATCGAAGGCGGCGACCGCCGATGCCAGCAGCAGGAGCGGGTCGGCGGTGAGTGACAGAGCAAGTTGTTCGTACATCTCGGTCAATGGGTTCAAAGTCCGAACTCCAATACACTTACGGTCAGGAGAGGAACAGGCGTGAGGTTCGCCAATTGACGTGCCGCCGCCGCACAGCGTCCGGTATAAGCGACGATTTCCGTCACCGCTTCGACCAACTGGGGACGCGGGATGCGAGACGAACCAGCGATGAGATGAGGCTGCTCCCGCAGCAGCCCCATCCCCTTCAGTTCGACTGGCGCGACGGATGCAAGACAGGCACGCAGATCGTCTAATCCGAGTGTGACTTGAGCCATAAAATGTCCTCATCCTGAAGCATATCCTGTCCGAATCGAGCGAGATTGGTATGGTTTTGCGGTTGTTGGGTCATAGTTTTTGCAGCATATCCTGTCCAAAGTCGTGAAATTTGCAGCATAAGACGTCCCAACGTTGTGATCGTTGGACATAAAATATCGGAGCAATCTCGCAAAATATGGCACCCGCGAGACTGCTCCAATCAGGATGGGAACGAAATTCAGGCTCAGTCAGCTTTGGGGGAAGGTTACGACGTGGACGAAACCATAATGTGTCTGCTGCGATTTGAAAGCATAACGTGTCCAAACGGACATTTTATGCTTTAAGTTACACCGAGCGGAGAACCGAACATCGCCGCTAGCCTTTGCGTCCAGGCTGCGGCAAGAATTCAACGACCCGCATCCCGTTTTCATCACGCTCACGAAGGGTCGCATTGGCAATCTCTGGGTAGCTGGTCTTGAGCAAGTCGCGCACCTGCTCGTTCGTCGCGCCGGACATGGATGGGTCTTCAACGATGCGCGTCGCGCCGATCTTGAACACGCGGGTCGGTTGGGTCGGGTTTTGGTCGGTCATGATTCAGGGTCCTTTACTGGAAATAGGTGAACTAGAGCAGTGCGGTCTGGTCGGAGGCACCGTTGTGGTGTCCGTTGGCGGAGATCGGGGTTTTGTGCGGCGGCGAGATGGTTGGAGGCTCGTCGTACTCATCGACTTCATCAAGCGTGTCAGTTTCGTCCGACATCTCCTCCGGCGCGTCGCTTGGTTCGAGCGTCCCCACCTGTACGAAGTCTTGGAGCGTGAACAAGGATAGATCGCGCTCGGTCAGATGCTTCAACTTCTTCGCCAGCGCATACACGTCGTCGATGCGGATCGGGCTTTCGCCGTCCCAGAGCTTGCCATCGATGAGCTTGCCTGCAAGCAGCACAGCTTGACGATAGGCGGCGGCATCCGTTTCCCCGCCGACGATCTTGAGGTGGCTGATCTTGACCGCTTTTGTCCCCTTCTTGAGCGGGACATCGACCGTCGGTTCGGCTGAAGGCGTGGGCGCAGCGGACTTCTTGATCGGTGTGGATGCAGGGGGCGGCACATCCGCAATCACGGGCGGGTCGGCTTCGACGGCAGCGAAGGCAATCAGCGCGTCGGCGATGATCTCGCTCAGGTCGGCGATGCGGGTGTAGGTGAACTGATGCAGCCGGGCGAGATCGCCGCGCTGGACGAGCAGCGTGCCGCCGTGCGTAGCATCCTCGTTTTCGGGCAGGGTGAGCGTGATGACCGTCGGTGGCTTTTGAGTGGACTTCTTGGGCATGACAAATTCCTTTCGTAGAATCAATGGGTGAGGATTCGACTTGAAACACGAACTGCAGAACTGGGCATCACCTCCTTTCGTGCGATACTGCCGTGATCGGACGGTCGAACATTCAACGCGGCGCACAAGTCTTTGAGCAGCAGCGTGCCGCAGACATGGCAGAAGCCGTAGGCACTCCGCGTGTTGAAACCGAAACTGGGATGCTGGTCGCCCTGTTTGTGCCGTTCAGGGAAGGGACAAGCACCATTGAGCCATTCCCCACGCGGTTTGCAGCCTCTGCGGATGAGTTCATCGGTGACTCGCGCCACCAGATCGGCGTTGGGGGTGAACGGCACTGCGGTCACTGAGGGTTGTCGTTCTACCCGACTGGATGACATCGATGCCGGAAGGAGCGGCACAAAATCGCTTACTTTGTATCGGCGTTCATTCAGGTCGATGAGATGGCACAGCGCGTGATGACGCTGCGGCTTCGTATTTATGGTCGAGGGAATACGCAAGCTCTGAGCAACACTGAGCGAATCGCCCTGCAATGTGGATGCTAGTCCGCGCAGCAATCGTCGTGCGGTCTCGAGGTCAACGGTTGGTTCGTTCAGCCACCAGTAGGCATGATAGCCGCCGCCGCTCGACACGATGCAAGAGGGTGATGGTTGGGCGCATTGTAATCGCGCCAGTGCTTCCGATGACGGATCATCGACATCGACGAACAATGCCGGCAGCGCGATGACATCCGCCGCACCGCCGCGTTTCCAGCGGGTCAAGCTGGGACGACGCAGCCCGACCGCGAAGTACGCGCCCCAACCCAGCGCATTCGCCGCATTGAGCCGTTCAA
>JACSRG010000890.1 GCA_014879865.1 Anaerolinea sp. | reverse complement strand
ACTTGCGCTTGCTGGTAAAGCTGTTTGAACTTGACCAAGCCGAGCGAAGTGCGCGGCAGCCGACCCGGAAAGATGTTCTCGCCAACAGTCAGCGACGGAACCATGCTTAACTCTTGGTGGACGATGCCAATCCCAAGCGCCAGCGCATGACGTGGGTTCTGCGGCTCAATGGGCTGACCCTCGAGCCGGATTTCGCCCTCGTCCGCCACATACACGCCTGATAGAATCTTCATCAACGTGCTTTTGCCCGCGCCGTTCTCGCCCATGATCGCATGAATCTCACCCGCCTCAAGCGAGATCTGGGCTTTGTTCAGTGCGCGCTGGCTTCCAAAGGATTTTGATATTCCAGTTGCTTCTAAGAGCATAAAATTGCCCGCATTTTTGTTGTATATTTGCAGTGAACGTTTTGTGTGAAC
Organism: Anaerolinea sp.; assembly: GCA_014879865.1. Taxonomy (GTDB): domain Bacteria; phylum Chloroflexota; class Anaerolineae; order Aggregatilineales; family Phototrophicaceae; genus Flexifilum. The sequence continues at coordinate 6,083 of JACSRG010000890.1, read as the reverse complement.
GTTCACAGAAAATGTATCATCGTTACCGGGCATTGTCAAGAAATGAGGTGATCAATGTCAGAAAATCGGCGTGCTACCCTGCATGATGTCGCGCAGTACTGCGGCGTATCCTACCAGACGGTATCGCGCGTGGTGAACAACCATCATTACGTGGCGGACGACACGCGGGAAAAAGTGTTGAAGGCGATAGCCCAACTCGGCTATCGACCTAACCGCGCGGCACAAAGTCTGGCGGGCAACCGCACCCACATGCTCGGAATGCTGACGATGGGCATCGATCATTACGGTCCGGCGCAGGTCATGATCCATACCGAGCAAGCCGCCCTCGCCGCCGGGTACGATCTGGTCTTCGCGCACATGCCCGACAGCAGCATCTCCAGTTTGCAGGCAGCGCTGACCCGCCTGCTCCACTGGCAGGTCGATGGGCTGATCTTGATCACACCGGTAACAGGCATCAGCCACGAAGACACACGCGCACTGCTCAGCGGCTACTCGACGGTGCAGGTCAGCGTGGAGCGCGGTGCGTCGATCCCTTCGATTGGGGTGGATCAATATCGCGGCGGAGAACTGGTCGCGGAATACCTGCTGTCGCTCGGACACCGCCGGATCGTCGAACTGGCAGGACCCGCCGACTGGCTCGACGCATCGGAGCGTCACCTCGGCTTTGCAGCGTGCATGGAGGCGCACGGGATTGCCCCGGTGACCAGCGTCTACGGCGATTGGTCGGCGGGGAGCGGCTACGAGTCGGTCAAAAACCTGCTCGACTCCGGGTTGGACTTCACTGCGATTTTCAGCGCGAATGATCAAATGGCGGTTGGCGTACTGCGCGCGCTGCAAGCCGCTGGACGCCGTGTGCCGGACGATGTCGCGGTCATCGGCTTTGACGACATCCCCGAAGCTGCCTATTTAAGTCCACCGCTCACGACCGTCCGGCAGGATTTCAGCGCGTTGGGTCAGCTTGGCATTCAATACCTGATCGAACGCATCCGCCAACCTGACGCTGCCCCGCGTCAGATGCTCGTCGCACCGGAGTTGATTGTACGCGAGAGCAGCGAACCCAACCCGTAAGACCACGTAGAGCATACGTACAAGCTTAGAAGTTGCTGTGTAATCCGCGAAACGCCGCCCCCATCCCTATGACATTACAAACATAATTGCCGCTGTTTGATGTTTACACAGGAGGACACGCGGCATGGTTCGGATCGGGTATCACGCCTCCCATGAGCAGTTCACGCCGAGCGCCTTACTCAAGTACGTGGCATTAGCCGAACAAGCAGGCTTCACCGACGCGATGTCGTCGGATCATTTCATGCCTTGGAGTGAGCGCCAAGGTCAAAGCGGCTTCGCGTGGTCGTGGTTGGGCGCTGCCCTGCAAGCAACTACACTCCCGATGGGGATGGTGTGCGCGCCGGGTCAGCGCTACCACCCGGCGATCATCGCGCAGGCGGCGGCGACCCTCGCCGAGATGTTCCCCGGTCGCCTGTGGTGCGCCTTCGGCAGCGGGCAGCAGTTGAACGAACACATCACCGGCGCGCGCTGGCTGCCCAAGTCAGATCGCAACGCACGCTTACTGGAGTGCGTCAAGATCATCCGCGCGCTGTGGGCAGGCGAAACGGTGTCGTTCAAGAGTGATTTCGTCTCGGTGAGTGAGGCGAAGCTGTACACACGCCCCGCTACACCGCCGCTGCTCCTCGGCGCGGCGATCACACCGGAGACAGCCGAATGGGTTGGGAGCTGGGCAGACGGAATCATTACGGTTCATAAGCCTTACGCCGAGCAGCGGTCGTTTGTCGAGGCGTTTCGGCGCGGGGGTGGCGCGGGAAAACCGATGTTCCTGCAAGCGCAAACGTCGTACGCCGCCGATCCGCAGGCGGCGCTGGCTGGTGCATATGATCAATGGCGCAATAACATCCTCAAAAGCTCGGTTCTGACAGAACTCCGCCTGCCTGCTCACTTTGACGCCACCGGCGACTACATCCGCCCGGACGATCTTCACGATCATATTCGCATCTCGTCCGATGTTAACCAGCACATCACATGGCTAGAGCAGGACATTACCCTCGGATTCGAGCGTATCTACATCCACAACGTCAACCGGGAACAGGAGCGCTTCATCGAAACATTCGGCGCGCAAGTCCTGCCCGCTGTGCTGTCCAAGTGAGGGGGAATGATGGGGTCATCGGCTGAATACAAACGCGTCACCGGCGGCGAACGCCACAAATGGCATCGCTGGGGCAGCTACGTGAGCGCGCGCTCATGGGGTACTGTGCGCGAGAGTGTGCCTAAGCTCCGCGAGCAGGCATGGGACGCCTTCCCCTTCGACCTCGCCCGCAGCCGCGCTTATCGCTGGTCGGAAGACGGAATCGCCGGATTCAGTGATGAACGGCAGCAGTTGTGTCTGGCATTGGCGCTGTGGAACGAGCGCGACCCGATCCTGAAAGAGCGCTTCTTCGGCTTGACCAACGATCAGGGCAATCACGGCGAAGACGTGAAAGATTACTTCTTCTACCTCGACGCGCTGCCAAGCTACAGCTATTTGAAGATGGTTTATAAGTATCCGCAGGTCGAGTTTCCTTACGCACGCCTGATCCGTGACAACGCCGTTCGGACTTCCGCCGAGTCAAATGTCCGATTGGTGGAAGTGCTGGCAGAAGCGTTTGCTCACAATCGCTACTTTGATGTGTTCATCGAATATGCGAAAGCCGCCCCTGACGACATCCTGTGCCGGATCACAGCGGTCAACCGCGCGGATCAATCTGCCCCGCTGCATCTCCTACCGCAGGTCTGGTTTCGCAACACATGGAACGACGGAGGGCTGCGCCCTGAACTGCGCGCCGAGACGGAGGCGGTTGTCGCCATCGAGCACCCCGATTTGCGCGCATGGTGGCACATCGACACACGCGCCGATTTGCTGTTCACGGACAACGACTCCAACCCTGAACACACCGCCGGGACAGCGGGCGGCTCGTTGTACACGAAAGATGGGATCGACTATGCGGTCGTTCGCGGACAGGGTGACCGCATCAACCCGGAACGGCGCGGAACAAAGTGCGCGGCGCACGTTCAAGCGAGCGTCGCGCCGGGCGCAGCGCTGACAATTTGCACCCGGTTGGCTCCGTCACGGCTTGAGAACCCGTTCGGCGATTTCGACGCCATTTTCGAGCAGCGCCAGCGCGACGCCGACGAATTTTATGCCGAACTCCAGCGCCCGGATATTTCCGACGAGGAGCGCTTCATCCAGCGGGCAGCGTTCGCGGGGATCAACTGGAACAAGAACTTCTACCACTTTAACGTGGCGCGCTGGCTTGAGGCGCAGCCGGAGGCAGCGCAGATCGACCATCAGGGCTGGCGGCATCTCGACGCGCACGACATCCTGTCCATCGCCGACTCGTGGGAGTATCCTTGGCTGGCGGCATGGGACTTGTCCTTCCAGATCACGACGCTTGCCATCGTCGATCCTGAATTCGCCAAAGCGCAAACCCGACTGCTGCTCAGCGACCGCTACCAGCGTTCGGATGGTGCGCTGCCCGCCTTCGAGGGCGATCTTTCGACACCACACCCGCCGGTACATGGCTGGGCGGCATGGCACGTCTACCACATGACCGGCTTTGACCGGGCTTTTCTCGCCGCAGTCTACGAACCGCTCACCCGCCACTTCCATTGGTGGTTAACCACGCAAATGCGACAGGATCATCTCTTCGGCGGTGGCTTCTTGGGGGTCGATAACATCAGCCTGTTTGATCGCAACACGGATGTCCCCGAAGGCGCGTGGCTGGCGCAGATCGATGGCACAAGCTGGATGGCGCTGTTCGCGCTCAATCTGCTGGCAATGGCAGTTGAACTGGGACACGACGATGACGCGCTCGCCTTTCTCGATCACTTTCTTAGTATCCGCAGGGCGCTTGAGCGGTTGTGGGACGAAGATAGCGCTTTCTACTACGACGTTCTGCATCTACCGGATGGTAAGCAGATGCCGCTCAAAGTGCGGTCGGTCATCGGGCTGCTGCCGCTGACCGCCGTGCTGCCGCTTGATGTGAACGCGACTGCACCCCTTCGGCGTTTCAGCCAACGACTGAAGGCGCTTTCCCACAAAGATGCCGAGTTTTCCACCGATGCGGATGGCTGCCTGCTGCTGGCGGCGCTCCCCCGGCACCGGGCTGAACGTTTGCTAACAACCCTGTTTGATCCGGCGGAGTTTCACAGCCCGTTCGGCGTGCGCTCGCTCTCGCGCTATCACGAAGCGCATCCACTCACCCGCGAGATCGCCGGCAAGGAATACACCCTGCGTTACGAACCCGACGAATCGTTGAGCCGGGTGTTCGGCGGCAATTCCAACTGGCGTGGACCTGTTTGGGCTCCATTCAACCAGTTGATGGCGGAGGCGCTGCACGCTTACCATGCCCATTTCGGCGATCAATTTCGCATTGACGGAAGACTGAGTCTCGAAGACGCGGCGCACGATCTGGTGGATCGATTAATTCGCCTGTTCAAGCGCGCGCCGGATGGACGCCGCCCCTTCTTTGGGGACATTCATTATTTTCAGACCGATCCGCACTGGCGCGATTACATCTGGTTCTATGAGCACTTCCACCCGGACACGGGCGAAGGGTTGGGTGCGAGTCACCAGAACGGCTGGACAGCGCTGGTCGGCAAGCTGATCCACAATCGGGGGCACAGCGTGGTCAGTCCCCGCCCGGATCGCCAGCCTCAAGCGATGGCGTAGGCGGAGCAGTGCTATAATCTCAAGGTAAGGGAGAACCAATTATGCAGCCCGCCGACCTTGTGACCCAAACCACGCATCCGTTCGCCGCCGAACTGGCATTTACCGAAACCTACCGGCGTCATCTTGATAACCACCCTGCCCTGCGTGAAGCGCACTGCCTCGACGCCCAGTTCCCCACCGTCTTCTTACCGCTGCGCCCCGGTGATCGTTTCGCCGGGAGGATGGCTTACAACGCGGTCGGGTTTTCGCCGCAGCATCACAGCGGGCAGGTCGGCTATTACTGTGATTCCGCAGCGATCCGCGCGGACACAGCGTTGCTCGACCTTTCGCCCGCTGATCGCCGCGCTGTCGAAGCTATGCTCGCCTTCTGGCAGACCGAAAACACGACGGCGAAAGTCCGGGCGGCGTTCCCGGCAGAACTGGCGCGTATCTTGCCGTCAGATCGCTGGACGGAAGATACCGGCGTGGTGTTTCCGCTCTATCGCATGGCAGGCGCGGCGCTCGACTATGATCGCTTACTGGGGCGGGGGATTCCCGGTCTGCGCGCGGACGTGATCGCACGGCGCGAAACTTCGACGGATGCCGATGCGCTCCCCTTCTTCGACGCGCTGCTAATGATCCTCGAAACACTGGTGAAGAGCGCGCTGTATCTGGCGGCGCAAGCCGAAAGCGCGGCGGATAGCACACAGTTCAAGCGAATCGCCGCGTCACTGCGGGCGATCACGATGCGCGCTCCGGTCACGCTCCACGAGGCGATCCAGCTCGTCTACCTCTACACTTTCCATGCTACGCTGCAATGCAATTTCGGGCGGATGGATGTGTACTTGGGCGACTTCCTCGCCGCCGATCTCGCTGCCGGACGCACCACCCGCGAAGAAGCGCTGGACGATCTTGTCTCATTCTGGCGCATGATGCCCGCTCATGATGACAACCTCGAACGTGTCAAGTTCGATTTGCGTGTGATCGTCGGCGGGCGTGGACGGCGCAACCCGGAGAATGCCGATCAGTTCGCGCTGCTGGCACTCGACGCCAGCGACCGCGTACGCGCTATCGTGCCGCAGTTGAGCCTGCGCTGCCACACGGGTATGAGTTCGGCAGTCTACACGCGCGCGCTCGATCTGCTCGGTCAAGGCGCGACCTTTCCGATCCTCTACAACGACGATGTGAACATCCCGGCGGTGATGCACGCCTTCAACGTGGACGAAGCGACCGCCGCGCAGTACGTCCCATTCGGCTGCGGCGAAATGATCATCGAGCACCGCAGTTTCGGCACGCCCAACGCGATCATCAACCTGCCGAAAGCGTTGGAAGTCACGCTGCACAATGGGGTCGATCCGATCACCGGGCAGCAGATGGGGCA
>JACSRG010000188.1 GCA_014879865.1 Anaerolinea sp. | reverse complement strand
CGGGTGAGAGTTCGAGAAGGTCTTTGCCTCCGGGACGGAAGACGCCGAAACGGTGCTCGATCACTGGTTGGATTTTTACCGGCTGCAAAAATACCGCCGGTCGAAAATCCGCCGCCGCCCGACCTACCGCGAACGGGTCACGGCGTGTTCGGCGTGCGGCTATCCGGCGTCGCACCGGCATCACCTGTGGGATGTGGCGATGCACGGCGAAAACCGGGTGACGATCCAGTTGTGCGCGAACTGTCACGAACTGCATCACTTGATGTACAACGCGCTGGTGCGCGATTCGGAATACAGCCGAAAATTGGTGTTACACGTCCTGTTTTCGGACAAAGTAGCGCGGGAAACCGCCGAGAAAATCTTGGGTTGGTGTTTGGCGACCATCCGCTATGAGGCGAACAACGGGTGGATCGAGCAGGGCAGAGACGCGGCGGCATGGGTCGAAGCCCAGTTACATTGGTCAGCATTTCAGCAGCGAGCAGAAAGAGGGTAAAAGGGGTGGTTTCACCGATCATCGAACTCGAAAATACGCATATCGTGCAGTCGTATAAGCGTCCGCCGTTCGTGTTAGAACGCGGCGAAGGCATGACGCTCTACGACGAGAGTGGCAAAGCCTATCTGGATTGGGTGGCGGGCATCGCCGTCAACGCGCTTGGCTATGGCGATCCCGGTCTCACCGGGGCGATTCAGTCAGCGGCGACCGGCTTGATTCACACGAGCAACCTGTACTACACCACGCCGCAGGCGGAACTCGCCGCGCTGCTGTGCGAGAAGTCGTTTGCCGACCGCGTGTTCTTCACCAACAGCGGCACGGAAGCCAACGAAGGCGCGATCAAGTTTGCGCGCAAGGTCGCGGCGGATGGCAGCAACCCGAACAAGACCGAGATCGTCCACTTCACCCACGCCTTTCACGGGCGCACGATGGGATCATTGGCGCTCACCCCTAAAGAAAAGTACCAGAAGGCATTCCAGCCGCTCATGCCGGGCGCGGTGCTCGCCGAGTTCAATGACATCGCCGCCGCCGAAGCCGCCATCACCGACAACACCTGCGCGGTGTTCATCGAGCCGGTGCAGGGCGAAGGCGGCATTTACCCCGCGACGCCCGAATTCCTCGCGGCGCTGCGCCGCCTATGTGATCAACATGGCGCGCTGCTGGTCTTCGACGAGGTCCAGTGCGGTATGGGGCGCACGGGTGACCTGTGGGCGCATACGGTCAGCGGCGTCACGCCGGACATCATGACGCTGGCGAAACCGCTGGCGGGCGGACTGCCCATCGGTGCGATTTTGACGACCGAAGCCGTCGCATCGCACATCCACCCCGGCGATCATGGCTCGACCTTCGCGGGCAACCCGTTCGTGACGGGCGTCGCCAAGTACGTGGTTGAACGCATCAGCCAGCCCGAATTTCTGGCGCATGTGCGCGAAACAGGCGAGTATTTGAAAGACCGCTTGAGCGAGATCAACAGCCCGCTGATCAAGGCGGTGCGCGGGCGCGGGTTGATGGTCGGCTTGGAGTTGAGCATCGACGTGACGCCCGTCGTGGAGAGCGGCTACCAGCACGGTCTGCTGATGGTCGGCGCGGGCGCGAACGTCATTCGTTTCGTGCCGCCGCTGATCGCAGAGAAACAGCACGTTGACACCTTAATCGAACGCCTCACTACTATTCTTGCGGAGCAAAGCTAGATGTCGGATGCAAAAGTTCTCGGCTTTCAGGTAGCAGGCGTCCACGCCGGACTCAAGGCGGAGGGCGCGCTCGATTTCGCGCTGATCGTAAGTGACCGTCCCGCACAGGTGGCGGCGGTCTTCACGACCAATCAGGTCAAAGCCGCGCCCGTCCTCGTGGACATGGAGAAGGTCAAGCAGAACGTCAGCGGGATGCGCGCGGTGGCGATCAACACGAAATGCGCCAATGCCTGCACGGGGCAGCAGGGAATCGACGACGCGCACGCGATGGCGCGATTGGCAGCGGACAAGCTCGGCGTTCCGGAAGACTCGGTGCTGGTCATGTCCACCGGGGTGATCGGGACACAGCTCCCGATGGACAAGATCGCCAACGGGACGGCGCTGGGAGCGGTGAGTCTCGGTCAGGACTGGGAAGCGGCGGCGCGGGCGATCATGACCACCGACACGCGCTTCAAATATGTGCAGAACGACATCACGCTGACCGACGGGCGGCGTGTGCATATGGCGGGGATCGCCAAAGGCGCGGGCATGATCGCGCCGAACATGGCAACCATGCTGGCGGTGATCGTCACCGATGTGTCGCTGCCGCAAGACGACATGGAACGGGTGCTGAAAGCGGTCAATGCGCGCACGTTCAACGCGATTGCGGTGGACGGCGACACCAGCACCAACGACACGGTGATCCTGCTGGCGAACGGCGCAAGCGGCGTCTACCTGAATGATCCTGAAGCGATTTACTGGTTCGATTTCTGGCTGCAGCGGACGTGCCAACAGTTGGCGCAGGCGATTGTCCGCGACGGCGAAGGCGCGACCAAGTTCATCGAAATCCGCGTCAGCGGTACACACAACCCCGCCGACGCGCGCAAGATCGCCGACACGATTGCGACCTCACCACTGGTCAAAACGGCGTTTTACGGCGCGGATGCCAATTGGGGTAGAATCCTCGCGGCGGCAGGACGCGCCGGGGTGACACTCGACCAGAGCAAGCTGAGTCTGTCGATTGCGCCGCTCAACGGCGACGGCGCGCCTGTCCAGTTGATCGCGCATGGCGAACCGACCGGCTACAGCGAAGCCGACGCTAGCGCCATCATGCAGCAGACCGACATCCGCGTTGACCTCGACTGCGGCTTGGCGGAAAGTGAGCCGGTGGTCGTGTGGACGTGCGACCTCAGCCATGACTACGTGTCGATCAACGGACACTATCGAAGCTAAACAACAGTACTCCATAGAGGTCGTCGGGATCAGCTCCAGTTGAAAGTGAAAAGTTGAAAGTGTCACTGGACTGCACTTTCAACTTTCAACTTTTGACTATTCAGGCAAGCGCAGCATTCAGAAAGAAGCTTCCATGCAGGCATTGATCGCACTCGAAGATGGGCGGACGTTCACCGGGACGGGGTTTGGCGCGTCCGGCGTACAGACCGGGGAGCTGGTCTTTAATACCTCGATGACCGGGTATCAGGAAATCCTGACCGACCCGTCGTATCACAAGCAAATTGTCACGCTGACCGTGCCGCATGTCGGCAACACGGGCATTAACCCGCAAGATGTCGAGTCGGATCGCGTGTGGGTAGCGGGGTTCGTCGTGCGGGCGCTCTCGCCGACGGTGAGCAACTGGCGCTCGCAGCGCGACCTCGACGGCTACCTGCGCGAACAGGGCGTGATCGGCATGAGCGACGTGGCGACGCGGGCGCTGGTGCGACACATCCGCGAAAAAGGCGTCATGCGCGCCGCCATCGCGCACGGCGACGAGGCGCGCGATCCGGCGGCGCTGGTCGCATTGGCGCGGCAGTCGCCCGATATGTCGGGGTGGAATCTGGTCGATGAGGTGACGTGCGCCGAACCGTATCACTGGACGGAGAAAAGCGATCCGGCATGGTATATGGATCATCCGTATGATCCGCACGGCGCGTTGATTGTCGCCTATGACACGGGGATCAAGCGCAACATCCTGCGCATGATGACGGATCGCGGCTTGCGCGTGACTGTCGTCCCGGCGTCAACGCCTGCCGACGAAGTGTTGAGCCTGAATCCGGCGGGTGTGTTCTTGAGCAATGGTCCCGGCGATCCGGCGGCGGTCACGGGCATGATCGACAACACGCGGGCGCTGCTCGGCAAAGTGCCGATCTTCGGCATTTGCTTGGGACACCAAATCCTCGCGCTGGCGTTGGGTGGCAAAACCGAAAAGATGCGCTTCGGGCATCGCGGCGGCAACCAGCCCGTGAAGAATCTCCTCACGGGGGTGATCGAGATCAGTTCGCACAATCACGGCTTCGCGGTTACGCCGGACAGCGACTTGGGCGGCGCGGAAGTCACGCACATTAACCTGAACGACAACACGATTGAAGGTTTACGCCACGTCGAGCTAGGGGCGTTCAGCGTGCAGTATCACCCGGAAGCCGCGCCGGGACCGCATGACTCGCTGTACCTGTTTGATGAATTCATCGGTCGAGTTGGAGCACACGCCGCGCCATGAGCACGACGACGCGGGCGGCAGCCCCCATCGGCGCACGGGTGTTGACGGCGCGCGTCAGTTCGGCGCGTGAATGGCTGTTTATCGTGCTGATCGCGGTTGTGTTCGTCATCATGCCGCAGCTACCGGAAAATGATTGGTTTCGCAATGCCGCCGATCTGCCGCGCGGCTTGGCGATCTACAGCAATCCCGAATACGTCTATCCCCCGTGGGCGCTGATCCTGTTCGCGCCGTACTACCTGATCGGCGCGGCGGGGTCGCGCGTGGCGTCCGTGCTGATCGTCGGCGCGCTGGCGTGGCGGCGTGGGTGGTCGCTGGCGCAGTTCCTCTCGGTGATCATGACGCCGCTGTTCCTGTGGACAATGGTACTCAGCAGCGCCGATGTTCTCATCCTGCTCATCCCGATTTTGCTGTGGACGGCGCGCGGGCGCTGGTCTGTGCTTTTGCGCGGACTCGCTATTTCGATTCTGCTGGTCAAGCCGCAGGTGGGGTTAGTGCTGGCGATTCCGCGTTTATGGGCGCTGCGCCGTGATCCGCGCCAATTGGTGTGGATCGCGCTCGTCGTCGCGCTGATCCTGCTGCCCGTCAGTCTGATCGGGTCGCCGCCGCTGCTGCTGCAATGGATCGAACGGCTCGGCACGCCGCAGGGCGAAAACGTCGGCTTCTGGACGTCGAACAACCTGTCCATCAGCGCCTATCTCGGCGTGATCCCCGCGCTGCTGATCGTCGGCGTGACGCTCGGCGGGGTCTATCTGTGGCTGCGCCGCCGGAATCGCTGGACGGATAACCACACCGACAGCGCGCTGCTCACCGCGTCGATGCTGGTCGCACCGTATGCCAGCAATCAAAGCGCGATTGTGCCGCTGGCGCTGCATCCCTCATGGGCGCTGACTGCTGTCCAGTGGATTCTCGTGCTGGGCGCGGCGCTGCTCGACCGCTACGGTCAGCTTGACGAATGGCTGCTGCTGGCGCTCACCGTGCTGGCGCTCATCTGGGGACGCAAGAGTATAATGGCTCAAAGAGTCGCGGAGGATATGCAATGATCCGTGAAGTCAAAACAATCGTCGCTCTGCTGCTGAAGCGTCCAATTACAGAAGAAATCGCGATGCAGGTTGGGCAGATACCGGGCTACAAGAAGCTCGAAATCGCTGACGGAAACTGGATTCTTGACTCTGACAAGGATGATGACGACGTGACGACGGGTGAGGAACACGGTTGGATTGAGAGCATCTTGTTGATTCTGTTGGGCAGTCACGTAATAGCAAACAAACTCGGGCGGGTGTATCCCGGAGATGTAACCTTCGTGCTGCAAGGGGATGCGAGTGACATCCGGCAGCAGCGTGAACCGGATGTCTCGTTTGTCAAGCAGGAGAACGTTACCCCATCGCAGGGTTTCATCTACGGAGCTCCCGATCTGGCAGTCGAAATCGTTTCGCCGTCGCAGTCCGAAGCAGAAATGGCTGCCAAAGCACAAGACTACTTCCGCTTTGGCACACAAGTGGTATGGCTGGTGTTCCCGCGTCAAAAGACGATCCAAGTTCACACCCCAACCAACGTCCATACTTATGGTATGGGCGAGATGATCCCCGGCGGCGAATTGCTGCCCGGTTTTTCACTCTCGGTAGCGCAGGTCTTTGAGATGTAACTGAACGGGGCTAAGGATGGTCCATATCGCATTCATCATGAAGCCAATGGGTGACATCGACTGGATAAAGACATTCACTAGTGAAACGGATGCGGATGCTTTTAGCCTCGAACACACCAACTACGCTGAGTTGTCACCTGAGGATGACCCCGATCACTGGGAGAAATACGATCCGCCCGTCGTGCTGTTGTTTGAGGCAGAAACGGATGATGTGCTCGACAATGGCAAATATACACGCCCGATTGCTATCTATCAACGCGGCGAGAAGTGGGTTTGCACAAAAGCAAACTCGTGAACATGAGGCAGGGCTTCGGATATGAAAGTCGTGGCGCTTGTGTTTATCATCGCATTCCTGCTGCTGCGACCTCGCATGGTGCGCTCAACGTTTGACGTGGACTGGGCGTGGGCGGAAGCTGTTCGACAAAATGAATATCGGCTCTGGAAACGCAAGCTTCCACCGCAACGTACCAAGACGTGGGAGCGACTCAACTTTTTCAGAGGGTGTGTCATCATTGGCGCATGGATTTACCTTGTGTTTGCAATGCTCAATCAACTGATCAATAGCGCGTAAAAAGTATGCCAAAACGAACTGACATCCACACGATTCTGATCATCGGCTCTGGTCCCATCGTCATCGGGCAGGGGTGCGAATTCGACTATTCTGGCGTGCAAGCCTGTAAGGTCTTGCGCGGGCAGGGCTACCGCGTCGTGCTGGT
>JACSRG010000098.1 GCA_014879865.1 Anaerolinea sp. | reverse complement strand
TACGAGCGCGCGCAGCAGCGTCACCACGAACTCATGTCCCTGATGCGAAGGGGGCAGCATGGTTAGGCGAATGCCGCTGTTCGCAGCATGGTCAGAACTCAGCCGGGAGCGCCGCAAAGAGGCGGTCGCCGGGTATCTGTTCATCTCCCCATGGCTGATCGGCTTCATCGTGTTCTTTGTCGGTCCGATCATCGCATCATTCATCCTCAGCTTCACGCAGTGGAACATCGTCGGCGCGCCAACGTGGATCGGGTTGGACAATTACACCAACATCCTCACCAACGACGCGCGCTTTCAGAAGGCGGTACAGGTCACGCTGACCTATGCGGCGTTCTATCTGCCGCTCGAAGTGACATGCGGAATCGGCTTGGCGCTGCTCATGAACCAGAAACTGCGCGGGATCGGCGTGTTTCGCACGCTTTACTACATGCCGTATGTCGTGCCGTCGGTCGCGGCGTCGCTCGTCTGGGTGTGGATGCTCAACGGTCGCTACGGCGTGGTCAACACCGTGCTCAACTGGATCGGCATTCGCGGACCCAACTGGCTGGAAAACCCGGCGACGATCCTGCCGAGCCTGATCATGATCGCGCTCTGGGGCGTGGGCGGCAGTTCGATCATCTACTTGGCGGGACTGCAAAACATCCCGCAGGTGATGTACGAAGCGGCGACAGTCGATGGCGCGAACCGCTTTCAGCGCTTCTTCCGCATCACGCTGCCCCTGCTCTCGCCGACGATCTTCTTTCAACTCGTGCTCGGCTTGATCGGCGTGTTCCAGACCTTCACGCCCGCGTTCATCGCCTCCGGTGCGAACGGCGGTCCGCTGCAATCCGGCTTGTTCTACATGCTCTATGTCTACAACCGGGGTTTCGTCACCCTGCGGATGGGCTATGCGTCGGCGCTGGCGTGGATTTTGACCCTCTTCATCCTGATCATCACGGTGCTGATCCTGCGCAGCTCCCGCTATTGGGTCTATTACGAAACCGACCGCAGCGCGAATAGGTGAAATTGACATGGCTGTGATCAAATCTTACGAAAATCAGCGCCCTGCCGCGCGTCCGATGCGGTTGACGCCGAAGCAGGTCGAAATCATCGAGAAAGTGCTCGGCTACGCAACGGTGATCGCCGTCGCCTTCGTGCTCGTGCTGCCGCTCTACTGGATGCTGGCGACCGCGCTCAAAACCCCGGAGCAGACCTTCGCGCTGCCGCCGGAATGGATTCCCAGCCCGATGGCGTGGGACAACTTCACGCGCGTGTTTCAAGAAGTTCCCTTCGGGCGCTTCATCGTCAACACGCTGATCCTCGTAGCGCTCAACATCATCGGCGAATTATTCGCCGTGACGCTCGTCGCCTATGGCTTCGCGCGGCTGCGCTTTCCGGGGCGCAGCATTCTGTTCCTGCTGATGCTGTCCACGCTGATGATCCCGTATCACGTCACGCTCGTGCCGCGCTTCATCCTGTTCTCGCGCTTGGGTTGGGTCAACAGCTATCTGCCGCTGTTCGTCCCGGCGTTCACGGGCAGTTCCTTCCTGATCTTCATGGTGCGCCAGTACATGATGAGCATCCCATTCGACCTCGACGAAGCCGCCTATATCGACGGCGCGAGCCGTTTGCAGGTCTTCTGGCACATCATTCTGCCGCTGTCGCGTCCGGCGCTGGTGCTGGTGGTCGTGTTCACGTTCGTCGGCGTGTGGAACGACTTTTTGCAGCCCTTGATCTACCTGAACGATCCCAACCTGTTCACGATCTCGCTTGGGCTGAGTTTCTTCCAAGATGTGCGAGATACCAACTGGAACTTGCTCATGGCAGGTTCGCTGATGGCATCTATACCGCCGCTTCTCCTGTTCTTCTTTGCTCAACGTCAGTTGATTGGAGGCATCTCTATCGAAGGATTGAAAGGCTGAATCACCTCATTCAATTTGCGAGAATGCATTTTCTGGAGGTTTTACGATGAAGAAGGCTTTTGTACTGCTGCTGATGTTGTTTCTGCTCATTCCGTTTTTGGGCACTAGTGCGCAAGATCAACCCGTCACCATCATCAACTGGTGGGCGACCGAGCGCGGACGTGACACCGCTGCCACCCGCGAACTGCACTTCCAGCTTGCCCGCGCCTTTGAAGCCAGTCACCCCGGCGTACAGGTCGCGCTCTCGCTCTACCCGAATCGCGGTTTCGGCACACGCGTGCTGACTGCCATCGCTGCGGGCGAAGGACCGGACGTGTGGTATCAGTTCTACGCGCCCGATATTGCGACACAGGGTTTCTTGGAGGACTTGACCCCCTACCTCGAACAATCGAGCGTGGATGAGGGCTGGTTTGAAAGCGCCCGGCGGCGCGGCGTGTTCGAAGGGCGCACCTACGGCGCTCCGCGTGATGCCGTCTCCGGGTTCATCGTCTATAACAAGGACATCTTCGACGCCGCCGGGATGGAATATCCGACGGACGACTGGACAATCGCCGATTACCGTGAAACGGCGCTGGCGCTGACTGACCTTGACAACGAAATCTACGGCGTGGGCGGCATTGAAGGCGGCGAAGGCTGCATGATGTGGTCGCCGTTCTCGTTCAACCTCGGCGGCGAACTGACGAGCGAAGACGGGCGTCAGGTTGCCGGATTCATGGATTCGGCGGGGACAATCGAAGCGATGCGCTACTGCCTCAACTTGGTCACGGAAGATCAGGTAGCGACTCCGGCGTCGATGGGCGAGCAGTTCGGCGAAATCACCTTCATGTCGGGCGATGTCGCGCTGCAATCGATCTCTGACTGGGAAGTTCCCGCGCTCATGGAATCCGATCTGAATTGGGGCGTCGTCGCGCCGCCGCGCTTTGACGAGAACACAGAAGTTGTCCCGTGGGCAGATTCCTACATGTACTACATGTGGAGCGGCAGCGACAACAAGGACGCCGCATGGCAGTTGATCGAATACCTGACGGGACCCGAAGCGCAGCGCATGGCGGCAGAAGCAGGTGTATGGTCGCCGAACAGCCCCGCCGTTTGGGAAGAACTCGGCTGGGATCAAGACCCGATCAAGAGCGTGTCGTATAACCAGTTGGTCGGTTCGACGCTCACGCCGAACTATCTGCGCAGCCAATTCTTCTTCGACTGCGTGTACCCCGCGCTCGGCGACGTCCGCACGCGCTGGATCGAAGGCGGCGAACGTGACCTCGAAACCATGATGGCGGACGCCACGTCACAGGCGCAGGCGTGTCTCGACGATGGTTATGCGGGGCTGCCCGCAGGTTCGTGAAGTTCTCAGTACAATAGGTTTAAAGGGGCAAGGGCGTGCCTTGCCCCACTTATGCTAAGAATGTGACTTCATGACACTTCCCCAAGATTACGACCATCGCGTATACGCCGGGTGGCTCGGCAAATGTATCGGCGTGCGTTTCGGCGCTCCGGTCGAAGGCTGGACGTATGAGGACATCCGCGACAATCTCGGCGAATTGACCACCTACGTCCGTGAAGATCAAGGCAAAATCTTTAAACCGGACGATGACACCGCCGTGCCGCTGGTCTTGATCCGCGCGCTGGAGGACTACGGGCGCAGCGCGAGCGCCGAACAGATCGGCAGCACGATCCTCAATTATATCGGCGATCAGCATGGGACATTCTGGTGGGGCGGCTACGGCGTTTCGACCGAACACACCGCCTATCTGAACCTCGCCAGCGGCATCCCTGCGCCGCGCTCCGGTTCGATCCAACAGAATGGCGCGGTCGTAGCGGAGCAGATCGGCGGGCAGATTTTCAGCGACATCTGGGGTTGGGTCGCGCCGAATGATCCTGCCCGTGCCGCCGATCTCGCCGAAAAAGCATCGAGCGTCACGCATGACGGCAATGGCATTTACGGCGGGCGCTTCATCGCAGCATTGGTCAGCGCGGCGTTCTCCGAGCGCGATCCGCTCAAGCTGATCCAGACAGGGCTCGCGCAGATCCCCACCGGCAGCGAATACGCGCGCGTCGTCAACGCCGTGCTCGACTTTCATCGCGAAAACCCGGCGGATTGGCACGCCGCCTATGCTCACCTCAAGGCGAATTTCGGCTATGACCGTTACCCCGGCATCGTTCACATCATCCCGAATGCGGGCGTCGTCGTCCTCGGATTGCTTTACGGCGGCGGCGATTTTTCGCGGACGCTGCAAATTACCAATAGGTGCGGGTGGGACACCGACTGCAACGTCGGCAATGTCGGCGCGATCATGGGGACGGCGCTCGGCGTGGATGGCATCGACGAGTCGTGGCGCATTCCGATGAACGACGTGCTGGTTGCTTCCAGCCTCATCGGTACGCGCAATTTGCTCACCATTCCACAGGTCGCCGACCTATTCGCCTCCATAATGGTACCGAAATTACACATGGCTGAGCTCCCGCGGCCCCGCTATCACTTCCTCTACTCTGGTTCGACCAACGGCTTTTCGGCACGGGGCGAGCGTGGGCGCGCAATCCATCTGGACAATCACGAGCAAACGCTGCGCACGAGCATTCGTAAGCTCAACAAAAAGGGCGACATTCGCATCTTCACGCGCACGTATTTTCGTCCTTCCGAATTGAGCGGCAATTTCTATGAAGCCTGTTTCACGCCGCTGATCACACCGGGAGAAGTGATATGGGCGTATGTCCGCATCGACGCGAACGCTCCCGCCACCATTCAGGCGGCGCTGTACGTCTACGACGACAATCATGGCGTGACGCACCAAGCACAAGCCATACTGCTGACACCCGGCGATTGGGAGTCGCTTTTGTTTCAAGTTCCGCCGCTTAAAGATGCGTGTCTCTCCGAGGTCGGCGTCGTGCTGCGCAACACGGGTGAAGTCTGGGAAACGGGCAGCGCCCAGCTAAGATCGCTTACATGGATGGGAGAGCCCGACTATGAGACGACCTTCGCGCTGGAACGCCCCGAGTCCGGCGGCATCAGCCAGTGGACGCGACTGCGCGGCTACTGGCGGTTGGAAGATGGCGCGTATCATGGGAGCGGCGTCGGCGAATGTGAGTCGTATTCGGGGAATATCGGATGGGCGGATTACACCCTCGAAGCGACGCTCGTCCCGCTCATTGGCGACTACCACAACATCCATGTGCGGGTGCGCGGCGCACACAAGAGTTACGCCTTCGGACTCGCGCCGGAGGGCAGCATCGCCTTCTATAAGAAGGAGAAGACATATCAGCAGGTGGCGTCCGCGCCTTTTGTCTGGACGCACGGTGAACGCTATCACCTGCGCATCGATGCGAAAGAAAGGAATTTCGCCGCTGTGGTGACCGCGTCCGACGGCACGACGCAAACCCTCAAGTGGGCGGATAGTCGTTACAGCTATCAACAGGGACAAATCGGTCTCTCGACGTGGCACGGGGGACACACTCGCTTTGAATTGGTTCGGGTCAAACGCCTATGACGCGATTACACGAGTATCAGGGCAAGCAAATCTTGCAGCAGTTCGGCATTCCCGTGCCCAAAGGGGCGGCGGTCGAAACGCCGAACGAGGCGCGCCTGCTGGCAATCGGGATCGGCGCGCCGGTCGTGATTAAGGCGCAGGCGTGGGTGACCGGGCGCGCGGGGCAAAACCTGATCGGCTTCGCCGGCACGCCCGACGATACCGCCGCCCTCGCCCGCGACCTGTTGGGGCGGCAGGTCGGCAACTTCCGCGTCGAAAAGGTCATGGTCGAAGAACGGCTGAAGCTCCAACGCGAGTTCTACGTCGGCGTGATCGTAGACGACGCCAACCGCGCGCCCGTCGTCATCTTCAGCAGTATGGGCGGCACGGGGATCGAGGTCATCGCGGCGGAACACCCCGACAAAGTCGCGCGGCACGTGGTCGATATTCGCCTCGGTCTGCGCGAATTCGAGGCACGCGATCTAGTGCGCCGTACCGGGATCGACGGCGAACTGCAAAGCCAGCTTGCCGCCTTGATTCCCAAGTTCTACGCGGCAGCGCGAACTTACGAAGCGCGCACGGCGGAAATCAACCCGCTGGCGCAAACCGCCAACGGCGACTTGATCGCGCTGGACGCCCGCTTCACGATTGACGATTATGCCGTCTACCGCCACCCCGATCTCGGTATCGAGATCGCCCGCGAGTTCGACCGCCCGCCGACCGATCTGGAAAAAATCGCGTGGAATGTCGAGAAGAACGACTATCGCGGGACATTCTACTTCATCCAGATGCACACGGGCTTTCGCAAAGGCGAACGTGTGATCGGCTTTCACGGCGCGGGCGGCGGCGGCAGCATGATGAACATGGACGCGCTGTTCGCCCACGACTTCAAGATCGCCAACTTTGTCGATACCAGCGGCAACCCGCCCGCCAGTAAGGTCTACCGGGCGGCGCGGATCATCCTCAGCCAGCGGGGGATCGACGGCTATTACGCGGGCGGCAGCGGCGTCGCCAGTCAGGAGCAGTTCCACTCGGCGCGCGGTTTGGTCAAGGCGTTCATGGACGAGCAGTTGAACATCCCCGCCGTGATCCGCGTAGGCGGCAACGCCGAGGATCAGGCGAAGGCGATCCTCGTGCGCGCCAACGGCGCATTCCCCGCGCCCGTCGAAGCCTACGGGCGCGACGACTCGCCGGATT
>JACSRG010000101.1 GCA_014879865.1 Anaerolinea sp. | reverse complement strand
ACGCGGCGCTCGTCGATACCCTGCAAGGCTTGCCAGACTTGATTGCTTACGGCGCGGCAGATCGGCACTTGGCGGCGCTGTCCGCGCAAGCCGATCAGCTTGCCGGGGACGAGCGGCGCTTTGCCCGGCTCGATGCGCTGCAAGCGGCGTTGTTGATCGTGCTGCCCGCCGGGGCAATGCTCACTGTGCTGGCGCTGGCGACCGCGCGCGTCGAGGGGATTTACTTGGCGACACTGGCGCTGGCGACGACTGCCGCGTATGAAGCGCTGCTGCCGTTGGGACAGGCGGCGTTAGCATGGGGCGGTATGCGCGAATCGGCGGCGCGGTTGTTCGAGTTGATGGACATGCCGACCACCGTTACGGAGGCGCTCGTGCCTACGCCGGACGCGTTTGACATCACCTTCGATCACGTCACGTTCGCCTATGCGCCTGATCTGCCGCCGGTACTGCGCGATTTCAGTTTGCACATCCGCGCGGGGGAACATGTCGCCATCATCGGCGAGAGCGGGGTGGGCAAATCGACGCTCGTGAATTTGCTGGCGCGCTTCTGGGATGTTCCCTCAACCGGCGGCAGCATCCGCATCGGCGGCGTCGATGTCCGGCACATGCGGCAGGAGGATGTGCGGCGCAGGATCAGCGTGATGGCACAGCACACGCATTTATTCAACACGACGATCCGCGAAAACATTCGTCTTGCGCGCGAGGATGCGGAAGACGGTCAAGTCGAAGCGGCGGCACAAGCGGCGCACATCCACGAATTCATCCGGTCGCTGCCACAGGGATACGATACGCTCGTCGGGGAAAACGGCTTGAAGTTGAGCGGCGGCGAACGGCAGCGGATCGCTCTAGCGCGGGCGCTGCTGCGAGACGCGCCGATCTTGATCCTCGACGAGGCGACGGCACATCTGGATTCTGCGACTGAACGTGAGGTGATCGCGGCAGTGCTGGCAGCCGTCAGCGGGCGGACGCTCGTCCTGCTGACGCACAACCCGGCGCTGCTGGCGCATGTGGAACGCGTTATCACCCTGACGAATGTCACGGATTAGCGCCGACAAGTGTCACATGGGCGGCAAACGCGAGAAATAAGTGCAGCTTCGGTTTCGTCTATTCGGATAAGTATATAGAGAATGTAGACAGGGGCAATAACATGGCACTCATCAAGTTTTTGGCAAGCAGCACCGGACGTGGCGTTCGCGCAGTCGCCGGGATCGTGCTGATCGCGCTCGGTTTGCTCGTCGTGCAGGGGACAGGCGGCATCATCATCGCTGTGGTTGGTCTGCTTCCGCTCCTAGCAGGACTGTTTGATTTTTGCGTGTTCGCGCCGCTCTTTGGCGCTCCGTTCTCCGGCAAAGAAATTCGCTCAAAGTAGGTAACAATGGGTTTTGTCACCGTTCGCAATCAACAAGGGTATCGCACCGAAATTCTGATTCGCCACCACACCGTCCTCGCCGATGAGTTGATCTCGGATGGCGGGACGGATGTCGCCCCGACGCCGATGGAGATCATGCTTGGCACGGTCGGCGCGTGCATCGCCGTGACGACTAAGGCGTATGCGCAGCGTAAAGGTTGGGCGCTGGAGGAGGTCAACGTCAAGCTGGATATGGAACGCATCAAGCGCGAGGATTATCCGACCTATTCGGGCGATGCGGCATTCATTCACGAGATTCGCGAAGATATCGAGTTCGTCGGCGACCTGACGGCTCAACAAAAAGAACGCCTGCTGAGCGTGGCAGGCAAATGCCCGGTGCATTTGACGCTCGAAAACCCCGTGTTTTTCGTGCAGCACATGACCGAGGAAACCCCCGCGCCCTGATCTGGTGGCGCGTGCAGACGTGAAGAGGAGGACGCGCTGTTCTCCTCTTTCGCTGGATTACGCGCTTTAGCGTGACTGGGGTGGTGAAACGTCAGGTGTTGAGGTGACTCTGACCGACGCTGTCATTGCCTTCCTGCGTGTGGAACACCATGAGGATGAGCGCGGAACGATCCGAGGTATTGCGGAATACGTGCATCTGCGAGGCTTCGAACAGCAGACTGTCACCGGGGGACAGGGTATACACATCGTTCCCGATCTGATATTCGATCTGACCCTCGACACAGTAGACGAATTCCTGCCCGCTGTGCGTGATTGGTTCGGAGTTGGCGGCGGTTCCCGGTTGTAAGGTGACGAGGAAGGGCTCAAGCTGCTGATTATGCAGCCCGACGCCAAGACTTTCGATGTCCATGCCGCTGCGCTGAGAACGCATCCGTGAATCCCGTTTTACGAACACCGTCGTGCGGTTGCCCGTCGTGCGGAACAATTCCGTGATCGGCACGTTGAGCGCTCGCGCAATGAGATGAAGAGACGCGACGGTTGGCGAGTTTTCTCCACGCTCGATCCGGCTGATGGCATTGATCGATAATCCGCAGCGTTCGGCTAGGGCACGCAGGGATAACCCTTGTTTGTCGCGCAGTTCGCGAATACGCTGACCTACCTCAGGCGCAGCATCTTCGCGGTAAAGCGGTGAGTGTGACATGTGCGCTACTCTCCGTCGGAAATTACTATATATTCCCCTCTATTGTACCCGCTGAGCTAAGCGTATCCCAAAGAAGCTGCACAACACGCTTCATGATATATCCGATGATCAAGTGCTGCTGTC
Source organism: Anaerolinea sp. (assembly GCA_014879865.1). GTDB lineage: Bacteria > Chloroflexota > Anaerolineae > Aggregatilineales > Phototrophicaceae > Flexifilum. The sequence continues at coordinate 3,937 of JACSRG010000101.1, read as the reverse complement.
CCAGCCGAGCGCGTTGGTCTGAATCAACTGCGCCAGTACATCCAACCAACCGGGATAAGCGTTGAGGCACGGCGCAAGGACGTAGTTTTCCGGGTCGCCGCCCCCATCGGCAAACTGATGCCGTCCCTCGTTGCCCAATTCGTCGAGCGTTTCCAGACAGTCGGTGACAAACCCCGGCGAAAAGACCAGCGGTCGCGTGACGCCGCGATTTGCCAGCGCTTCGAGAGTCTTGTCCGTGTACGGCTCCAACCATTTTTCGGGACCGAAGCGCGACTGAAAGCACATCAGCCAATCGTCCTCGCGCCAACCCATTGCCTGCGCCAGCAGATATGCGCTGTGCTCGCACTGTTTGCGGTACGGATCACCGGTGTCGATGTAGCGCTGCGGAATGCCGTGAAAGGTGATTACGAACTTGTCCGGCGTGTGTGCCAGTTGACTGAGGCGCTCTTTGAGATGATCGCGCATCGCGGCGACATAGCCGGGGTGATCGTGAAACGGTTCGACGAAGCGCAGCGTCGGAACGAAGCGCTTGCGTTCGTGAAACAGGGGGCACCGGCGTCCCGCTGCGGCTTGATAAACCGCGTCGTAAATGGAGGCAGTGGTAGTGCAGGAAAACTGCGGGTACATCGGAACGACTACGATCCGGTCGATCCCGTCGCTTTCCAACTGCGCCATCGCATCCCCAATGCTTGGATTGCCGTAGCGCATCCCGACGATCACCCGGTATTCGGCACCGAGTCGGGCTTGCACGCCTGCCGCTTGCTGCTTTGAATAGACCAGCAGGGGCGAGCCTTCTTCCATCCAGATGCGCTGATATAAGCGGGCAGAACGGCGCGGACGGGTATTCAAGATAATGCCGCGTAGAATCGGCTGCCAGACAAATGGCGAGTAGTCGATCACGCGCATATCGGAAAGAAACTGTTTGAGATAAGGTCGAAGTGCTTGGGGCGTTGGCGCATCAGGCGTGCCAAGCTGAGCGAGCAGCACGCCAATCCGTCGGGTTGACATCCGTATTCCTTGAAACTGGCAAATCGAAGCATGAAACGATCATTATAGCCGTAAACCTCAATATAGCCTGAGATTTCTGTAGATTACGCCGCTGCTGCGGCGCTGACCCGGAAAACAACGGCAGCGGGGGATAGCTCGAAGCGTAGGTCGAGCGTATGGTGTTTAATTTGGATTTTCATTATTATAAGAATGGGAGAGTGCTCTCCGTCAGCAGTAAATCTGGAGCGAGACATCCGAATTTAGCCTGTGCCTAAGGAATGCGGTCATGAGAAACCCACGAATCGTCGTCAGCTTTTGTCTGGTGTTTCTAGCGCTTCTCATCGGAGCAGGGTTTGCGATCCAAGCGCAGAACGATCAGCCGGTTATGAGGATCGGCGTGTTGGACAGCGAACGCGGCGCGATCAGCAATGGCGCGCGCTTGGCTGTCCGTGAGATCAACGCCAGCGGCGGGATCACCAATCCGCAGGGAATAACCATGCGGTTGGAGCTGGTCATCGAGCCACCAACAGTCGCGAATCAATACGACGATGCAATCCTGCGCCTTGCGCAAGCCGACGTCGATGTCATTCTGGGTCCAGAAACGACCGATGCGGTTCTCGCGGCACTCCCTTTGCTCCAGACGCTTAACATCCCGATTTTGACACCCGCAACCGGGGACTTGGTGATCGCCTCTGATTCAAGCGGACTAATCTTTCGCACGCGGGCAGCGGAACGCTGGCAGGGCATCGCCCTCGCCGATTACCTCGTTAGCCGGGTGAACGTCCGCCAGATCGTCAGCGTCCAGCTCGATCAATCCAGCCTCGGCGAACACATCGGCTTCCAGAATGCGCTGCTGCGGCGACCGGAACGCTTGGAACGCGCGGTACTGCGCTACAATGCGGACGACGGCGTCCCGGCACTGGTCTCGGACGTGATCGAGCGTAATCCGCAGGCGGTGGTCGCCTTCGGCTCGCCGCGCCTTGCCAGCCGCTTCTACACTGAACTGCGGGCGGCGGGTTGGTTCGGCGTGTTCGCCTACAACCAAGCCACAAACCCGATCTTTATCCGCAGTGTGCCGCTCGAAGCGCTGTACGGCGTGCTCAGCACGACCACATGGTCACTCGATACGCCGAGCAGCCGAACCTTCGTCAACAATTACTTGGACGGCTACGACGAAGCACCCGGCGCGATTGAGGCTGCCACTTACGATGCGGTTTATCTGCTGGCGGAGGCGCTGCGGCGTCCCGGTGATCTGCGCGCCAATTTAGCCAGCGTGCGCGATCTGCGCGGGGTGCAGGGCGTGCTCAACCCGACGGGACTCGCGCAGGGCGAGTTGAGCAGCACGGTTGCCATCATCCAACTCAACGCTTTCGGCGGTACAGATTTGCGCCTCCGCTATGCCTTCGGGCAGCCCATCGAACCGGATGTCGAAGTGACGCCGACCGCTACGCCATCCCCGACTGCGACGCCGGCAGGCGTTACCCTGACGATCATGAGTTCGGTGCAAAACGTCCGCACAGGACCCGGATTGCAGTACGGGGTCATCGGGCAGATGCGACAGGGCGAGACGGCGCGCGTGATCGGAGCGGCAGCCGACTTTAGCTGGGTGGTCATCAATTTCCGGGGGCAGCAGGGCTGGCTGGCGACCTACTTGCTTGAACTCACCGGCGATCTGCGCAGCGTGCCGATCATCCCCGCGCCACCGCTGCCCACACCCACGCCCACCTCGACGCCGCAGCCCGGACCGATCTTCATCGTCATTCAATCGCCGCTGCCGGGGAATCTAGTTGCCGGAAATGTCGGCATTTACGGCTCGGCGCTGCATCCGCAGTTCTTGCAGTACCAGCTTGACTTTTCGCCGCTGCCCAATACCAGCGGAATCTGGACGCCCATTGCCATCTCGCAGACCCCTATCCTCAACGGCATACTCGGTACGTGGAACACGACGCTCGTGCCTGATGGGGTGTATCAGATTCGTTTGAGTGTCATTCTGCGTGATGGACTCGTCCTGTCCACCATCGTAAGTAACATCCGCGTGCAGAACCGGGTCGCCACACCAATCCCGACCGCCACGCCCATCATCCCCGCGCCGGTTGCCGCCTTCACCCCGGATCGCGCTGGAGGCGAAGCGCCGCTGACCGTGCGCTTCAACAATCAGTCCACCGGGAACATCTCACGCATCCAGTGGAACTTCGGCGACGGCACGACCAGCACGGAGACCAGCCCGACGCACACTTTCACGACTCCGGGTATTTACACGGTCACGCTCGAAGTGAGCGGGCCGGGCGGCACGTCGAACTTCTCATGGCAGATCAACGTCCGCACGATCAGTGCGCCGTCCGCCGGATTCTCGCTGAGTACCGCCAGCGGACGCGCGCCGCTCACCGTGCAGTTCTCCGATCAATCGGTAGGGAATATCACGAGCTGGTTGTGGAATTTCGGCGATGGCACGACCAGCACCGAACGCAGCCCGTCGCATACCTTCACTAATGTCGGGACGTACAACGTGTTCCTGACGGTCACAGGTCCCGGCGGCACGTCGATTGCCAGTCGGCAGGTCGTCGTCGAAAATCCGGTCAGCCCGCCGCCCATCGCCTTGTTCAGCGCACAGCCGAACTCCGGTACTGCGCCGCTCACGGTGCAGTTCAGTAATCAATCGACCGGAAGCATCAGCGGGTACACGTGGAATTTCGGCGATGGGTCGCTGAGCAGCGAGACGAATCCCGTTCACACGTTTACCGTGCCGGGGACGTACACAGTGACACTCTATGCCAGTGGACCCGGCGGCAGCAGCACAGCGCAGGTGATCATCATGGCTAGTGCGCCAACCGCGACGCCGACGGCAACGTTCACTGCGACGATCATCAGCCAACCAGTCGAAGAGACGGCAACGCCAATTCCGCCGACGGCGACGCCAACAGAAACACCGCTGCCGCCGACGGCAACGTTC
>JACSRG010000698.1 GCA_014879865.1 Anaerolinea sp. | reverse complement strand
TGAAATCCACGCTGGGCTTTGCCCGCAGCCAAACGCGCCTGCTCCGCCCGCTGCAAGGACTGCGTGCCGACATCGACAGCACAATCCAACTGATCGATGGGGCTTACAGTATGCTCGACGCAGCAGACTCAATGCTAAATGGTATGCAACCCGCGCTCTCGGTGCTGTTTGGACGCAATCAGGACGAGCCTGTAGCGGCGCGTATCTCGCAGGGTGAACGCCTCGTCGAGCGGATGCGGATTGGTCGGACGGCGTTTCTACGGGCGGATGAGCAGCTTCGGACAGCGCGCAACCTGCTTGATCAGGTGACATTGGAAGCGCTGCCGGTCAGCTACCTGTTCTATCTGAACGAACTCAACAGCTACTACGAGCTGCTGCAAAACGCCAATGAAGTCTTGCTCAACTCCCCGGAGCTGCTGACAGCGGCTTTTGGACTCGGTACGCAGCAGAACTATCTAATCCTCTCGCAGAACAGCGACGAACTGCGTCCATCCGGCGGCTATATCAGCACCTACGGATGGTTGAGCGTGCGCAACGGGCGCGTAGTGGATTACGGTTACAACCCGACAACGCCGACGAGTCCGAACCCGCCCCCAGAAACATTGCAAGCTGATTTTCACGTGCCTGAGTGGTGGATTCAGTACAACACGCCGATCTACGCCTCATGGGATGGCAGTTGGGCGGCAGATTTTCCGACGACGGCACGGATGGCGATGTGGTTCTACGACAATGGCAGCAACCTCTACGCACCCATCGACGGCGTGATCGCCATCGATATCTTCGGCTTTGAAGCGATTCTCAGCGCGCTTGGCAGCGTCCGAGTGCCCGGCTATACCCAAGCGGTCACGACCGGCAACTTCCGCGATGTGGTTTACACCATCCGCGCGGAAGAAGGCGAACACAAAGCCTTCCTCGCCGCGATGTATACCCAGATATTCAGCGATTGGCAGGACTCGATTGTCGATCCCGAAATTAACCAGCGGATGCTGGGAGTCGTGCTGCAAGCGCTGCAAGAAAAGCACATCATGCTTTTCTTCAACAACGAGAGCCTGAATACAACAGTGCAAACGCTTGGTTGGGCAGGTAATCAGGCACCACAAGCGGGTACAGATTATTTGATGGTGGCTGATGCAAACCTCGGCAACAAATCGAACCGCTCGATCATCCGCCAGCTTTCCTACAATGTGCAAATTCAGGCAGACGGCACACTGCAAAGTGAACTGACCGTCGATTACGACTATTCAGCGCGGATAGCGGAAGCGGATCCGGCAGTTGACCCGGAACATCATGGCGATGTGGATTATCAAAACCTGCTCCAAGTATACGTCCCACAGGGAAGCGTACTCGACAGCACCGAGAACTTGAGTTTTGCCCCGACTGTCGAAGAGCAGCCCGGCTACACGGATTTCATCGCCGATGTGGTTGTCACTTATGACAGCGTAGAGCAGTTCCAGTTCAATTACACGACTCCGGTTACAGTGCTGCAGGACTTTGGAACCTACCAGCGCTACCAACTGCTGGTGCAAAAGCAGCCCGGCACACGCGGTGATCTGGTCAACGTGCAGGTTTTCCTGCCGCCCGGCGCGACGCTGGTTGATGCTTCGCCCGATCCAACGGCGAGCTACACCATCGACCAGACGATCATTGAATTTGATCTAAATTTGCGCATGGATCAAACCGTAACCGTGATTTATGCGCCCTAACTCGAATAGGTTCTGAGCACCATGCACTATCCGGCGCGCCTGCTGATTTTAGGCGCAGGCGGTCACGCCAAGAACGTTGCCGAGGTGGCACTCAGCCTCGGCATGGAGATCGCCGGCTTTTTGGACGATCAGCAGGCGAATTGGGGTAAAACCTTCTTTGGCTACCCCGTTCTCGGTGGCATTGATCTGGATGTTGTGCGCAAGTTAGAACCTGTAAGTCTGGTCGTCGCCATCGGGAACAATCGGGTTCGGCAAGCGCTTGTGGAGAAATTCTCATCAACCCCAGAAACATTCACTTGGGCGACTCTGTGCCACCCACGCGCGTTGATCTCCCCTTCCGCGCACGTTGGCAGCGGCACGGTGATCTTGCCCGGCGCGATCATCAACGCCGAAGTCCAGATCGGCGCGCATGTCATCGTTGGCAGCGGTGCGATTATTGATCATGAGTGCGTGGTCGAGGACTTTGCGCATATTGCCTGCGGTGCAACCCTCGGCGGTGGGGTGCAAATTAGCACTCGTAGCCTCATCGACACCGGTGCAATCGTTAAACGTCTGGTTCGCATTGCAGAGGATGTTGCAGTGCAACCGGGAGAAGTGATCACCAACGATACGATCAAATTGCCTATCCCTTAAAAACTTGGCTACGCCTGTGACAGGTTGACAGGTTGACGAGTTTTTTAATTTGTCGCAGTGCGCGCCAATTTAGACAGCTACACCTTTTCAGCACCCCCGGAAATTTTCCCGCCTGCTGATTCGGGGTGCTGGTTTTGGCTGTTCGGACGCACGGGTGCGTCCGGTCGGCGGGGATGTGCCCGCCGACGTACCACGCACCGCCCCGCGGGGCTGCGTGGGTGCGCCACGTAGAGGCGCACATTAGCCCCCACCGGCGTCTGAGGTGGCGAGTTTTTAACTCGCGACACGGTTCAGGTGAAGGCTTATTACAGCAGAGCAGGCGTAGACCAGCCCGCATTGCACATCTACCTGAACCGTGTTGCTACCGCCCAGCGGCAGTGCGGACGACTGCAAGGTCGTCCGCGCACTGACTGTGAGCCCCTATACCAGACTGGTACGGACAGAACTAAGGCAGTACCGGAAGCAGATCGACTGAGGTTGTGAGATGCAGCAGCGCCGCATTCATCCAGCCATCGTAGCGCGCCGTCTGAATGCGAATCCAGTCGCCCGCCTCATTCCGTCCCACGACGGCAACAATTTCGCCATTCGGGATTGAACCGACGGCGTTGAACTCCGTACCCGCGCCGGCACGGATATTCGCATTCCCATTGACCGTGACCGATGCCAGAATAGCATTCGGAAGTTGCAGTCCGGATGGCTCGTGCTGATCGACGAACGGTGCGGGTACGTTCTCGATGCAATCAGGTTCGACCGGAAACGCCATCTCGCGCGCAGTCGTCAAGCAGATACGTGGAACAATGCCACCTGCCCCCGTCACCCGCAGCGGCAGTCGCAGCTCGATGATCTGGCGGATCGCCATCACTCCATCAGGAACCGGGGCAGTCGCATCACCCTCGGCGACAGTGATCTGATCGAGATCTGCCGACAAGGATCGATCTAACTCGCCATTCACATCACCATCAACATCAAGCAGCAGTCGGGCAAATTGCTCCGGTGGGGACAGCGTTTCGACTTGCAGGTAGAGATAGTCTTGATTGCGGAAAGCGCGCACCTGCCGGATATTCTGCGGGCGAATCGTCGTGTCGTCTTCGGCATCGGTCGTGATCGCGCCCTGCGTCCCCCAGTCGTCCCCTACCCCATCGATTTGCAGCCATGTGAACCCGCTCGGCAGCGCACGCCATTCTTCCACCGGCAAACCGAGCAGCCAACTGATCGTGCGCTGGATCAACACATAGTTGCCCGCATGGAGCGGCGTTTGTGTGCCGGGGATCGGCGCTAGTCCGTAATCGTTCTGGAACAGTTCTCCATCACCGAACAGCGCCAGCCGTGACTGAGTGCTGGCATTTTCAGCGAGTGCGCCGACGATCAACCTGCCTTGATCATCCGCTCCGATATTCGGCGTCAACGGTGCAGGATCTTCGGCGCGGTAGATCTGAGGGTTGTTCTCGCCAAACCCATCAATGTACAGCAAACCTGATGCTGAACTGTACGGCGCGAAGAACTCCGAGCGAATGCCCCGCGCGCCCCACATCAGCACCGGAACGCCATAATCTTGCAGCGGTTGTATGACTGGATGATCAATCGCATTTGCTTGAGCATAAATCGCGCTGCGCCGGACATCCTGCGCAGTTTCATTTGTGAACCACGGCTCAACGATCAAGCCATTGAGCAACCGAACACCGTACGCTTGCCCGAACAGCCGATCCACGCCGCCGCCTTGCGTGTCTGGATTACCGCCCTGCCCCACAGGGTCAAGCGCAAGCAGCAGGCTGCCCCCGCGTTCGAGATGCACCCAGATGCGGCTGAGGTATTCGGCAGACAGCGCGCGCCGGGGGCGCACCAGCACGACGACCCTCACCCCTTCCGGAATGGGATCGTCGAGCCGGATAAAGCCGGTTGATGCGCCCTGCTGTTGAAACAACGCGGCAAGGCGAGTCAAACCATCCGGTCCATTATCCGTGACGGACGCCATTTGCAGATCGCGTTCTTCAATAAACGCGACTGTCGGCACGCTCTGCATATAGACAGTACCCGTCATTCCAAGAATGACGAGTACTGCAATGAACACAGCGATCTGCTGCGCCCGGCGTAAATGCCGCCGCCCGGACCACATGTCTAAGCACCGGGGGTCGGCGTCGCGGTCACACTGGGGGTCGGCGTATAAGTTGGCGTTGGTGAAGGCGTCAAGGTCGGTGTTGAGCTAGGACCCGGCGTTGGGAAGCTGTATTCTTCAATATCACCATCCAACAGCCACGCAACCGCGTTCAACATGAAGCGAACGTTGTTCGGATACAGGAACGAAGCGCTCCCGGGCGGCGACGTATTGAAACCACCGCCGTTAGTCGCAAACTCGCGGTCACCGATCAAGACGATGCGCGTATTGCTACGCGGATCATCCAGCGCAACCGCCAGCACCAGCGATCCCCGTGATGTATCCGTACCAATGTTGTATTCAAACGTGCGGGCATCTAGGTACGTGCCAAACTGCGCCTCACCGTAGTAAATCGACTCGGTGGTGATCAGGGGTGTGACATCATAGTCCCGCAGCGACGAATCAAATTCGATAGAACGCGCGGAGAAAATATCCACGCCGCCGGTCAAAACAGCAGTGATCGGGTGTTCCGCGTTGATATTCGTCGCCGCGAAGCGAGTCACCAGCCGATCTGTTGCTCCCGGTTCTTCAGTCGCTTCGGCATCAGCAAGCTGCGAGACTTCCGTGACGACCATGTCATTCCGCCCGCGCAGACTCAGATCACCCCACATCAACGAGTAGAAACCGCTTGTGCTCTGCCATGCCTGCCGGTTCTGATTTTCGAAGATTGGATTGGAGAGGAGCAGCAGCCGCCCACCATTGCTCGTATACGCCCACAGTCGCGCGGTCTGATCTGCGCTAAAGTCAGTAATGGGACCCGCGACGATGATCAGGTCGGCGTCAGTGGGGAAGCGAGTCCGCCATTCGAGCGTATAGAGATTCGCGCCCTGCCGCCGCAGCAGCCCCGCGAAGCGCGAAAGCCCCGGATCAAACTGATCAAAGCGGCTGGATTCGCCATTCGCTTCGGTGAAGTAGATATTCACGCCTTCAAGCGAGTTCACAGGCTCGACGAGGGGAGAGGCTTCAGGCGTTTGCTCTTGCCCGAACAGCGGCATCACAAAGGCGGCGAAAGTCAGGCTCAGCAGTAACATCATGGTTCTTAGACGCATCCGCTTTTCTCCTCTTGACCGTCAAAATTTGCCTGATCTATACCGTCAAAACTGCTCCTCGCCAAAAAGTCGCTATACTCATAGCAAAAAAACGGGTTATGAATATTGACCGACACAACCTACGAACTTGAAGCACTGCTGATGCAGGTGACGGACGAGAATCGCCACGAAGAGATTGAAACTGGCGCGGCGGTCGGGAACGAAACTTGGTAAGGACGTGAAACATGCGATTGACATTCCTCGGTGGCGCGGATGAAGTTGGCGCGAGCGGCACGCTGATCGAGATTGCGGGCAAAAAGCTGCTCGTCGATGCAGGCATCCGCATTTCCGCCAAGCAGCGGCGCGGCATCGGCGATGACCAACTGCCCGATCTGCGCCTGATCAGCGAGGCGGGCGGTCCCGATGCGATCCTCGTCACGCACGCGCACACCGATCACACCGGCGCGCTGCCGCTGGTCGTGGAGCAGTACCCGCATGTGCCGGTCATCGCTACCGAGCCGACTATCGCGCTGATCCGCATCCTGCAAGCGGACGCCCAACGCATTATGAAGTCACGGCAGGAACAGGAAAGCGAACTCCCGCTGTTTGACGAGATCAGCGTGCAGCGCCTGCTCGACGCCTTCCAGATCGTCGAATTCCGGCAAACGCTCAAACTTGGCGAAAACCTGCAAGTCACCTATCACCCATCGGGACACATCGTCGGCGCGGCGTCGCTGGTCATCGAAAGCGACGAAGGCACGCTCGTCATGTCCGGCGACGTGTCACTCACGCCACAGCGCGCCGTCGTCCGTGCGACGATCCCGAACGTCAAAGCCGATGGTCTGGTGCTGGAATCGACCTACGGGGGCAAGCTGCACGCCAACCGTCCTGCCGAGGAGAAACGCCTCGTCGAGACACTGCGCGGCGTGATCGCGCGCGGAGGCAAGGCGCTGATCCCGGCATTCGCCCTCGGTCGCGCCCAAGAGGTGATCCAGATTTTGCTGGCAAACCGCGACCAGATCGAAGCCCCGATCTACGTCGATGGCATGGTGCGGGCGGTCTGCCGCGCTTAT
>JACSRG010000102.1 GCA_014879865.1 Anaerolinea sp. | reverse complement strand
ACATTGAAATCGGTGTTCAGCGATACAAGCGCGCTCACCGCCGAAGAAGTCGGCGACGGCAATCTCAATCTGGTGTTCATCGTCCGCAACGCCAAGAATCCCGCCGAAGCCGTCGTCATGAAACAGGCGCTGCCATATCTGCGCGTTGCGGGTGATTCGTGGGCGCTGACCCGCGAACGGGTGCGCTACGAGGCGCAGGCGCTGCGCCTGTACAATGAGCTGACGCCGGGGCTAGCGCCGCACGTTTACGACTACGACGAGGAGATGTCGCTGCTGGCGATGGAATACCTCGGCAGTCACGAGGTTATGCGCCGACCGATGGTAGCGCGCAAGCGTTTCCCCAAGTTCGCCGATCATCTGTCTACGTTTCTGGCGAACATCCTGTTCAAGACGTCTGACCTGTACCTCACAGGGCTTGCTAAGAAGACGATGCAGGCAACGTTCATCAATCCGCATTTGGGCAAGATTCAAGAGGATTTCGTCTTCACCAATCCGTATATGACCTCATCGGAAAACAAATGGAATCCCGAAATCGACGCTGAGGTGCAGGCGGTGCGCGGCAACGCGCCGCTCAAACTGGAGATCGCCGACCTCAAAGCCAAGTTTATGACGGAAACACAGGCGCTCATCCACAGTGACTTGCACACGGGCAGCATTATGGTCAATGAACGTGACACGCGGGTGATCGACCCGGAATTCTCGTTCTTCGGTCCGATGGGCTACGATATCGGCGCGGTTCTCTCGAATTTTGTGCTCAACTTCGCTTCGCATTACGCACATACGCCGGATCGAGTCGAACGCGAGTCGTATCAATCATATCTGATCGAAACGATGCGCGACCTGTGGACGCAGTTCGCCGCCAAATTCGACGCGTTGTGGGTCGCCAACAACACGGGCGAACTCGTGCCGAATGCCTACTGGGATTTTCCCGGCGGCGACCAAGCCTTCGCGGAATACCGCCGCCGTTACATCCATACGCTGCTGCAAGACACGGCGGGACTGGGCGCGTGCGAGAGTTTGCGCCGGATGATGGGGATTGTCAGCGTGTGGGACATTACCAGCATCACCGACAATCGGCTGCGCGCAGTCAGCGAACGGTTCAATATCCGCGTCAGCACCCGCTGGATCATGGAGCGGAAGCGCTTCAATTCGATTGAGGACATGCTTGGAATTATGCAGGAAGAAGCGGCGCACGTCGCCCTCCGATAAGATAGGGACGAACATCAGGCGCGGCTGTCTGGGAACGCTCACACAAGAACTTGTCGCCACCGGAAAGCCGCGCTATGCTTATCTCAACGATCTTCACATCTGCTCCTAATGCCGGTGGTTGATCCGAGGTTTCTTGCTAGATTGACTTTTGTGAGGAGTAATTTCATGGCTCGTAACAGTGGTCTTTCCCGTCGTGACTTCTTAAAAGGCAGCTTGTTCGCTGGCGGCGCGCTGTCGCTGTCAGGACTGCTCTCATTTGTCGAATACCGCAAGGCGAAGGCGCAGTCTGAAGGTCCGCTGCGCGCCGCGATGTCCAGCGCCGGTCTGGCTGGCACATGGAACGCGCAAGGGCAGGAAGCCGCCCTGTGGTGGGGTGAACTGCTCGGCGTCGAAATCGTATGGTTCGACGGCGAATTCGACCCCGCAATTCAGCGCGGCAAAGTCGATCAGATGGCGACCGAATCGTGGGACTTTGTAGCGATTCAGCCGGGCAGCATTGGCACGCTGGTTGAACCCCTGACGCAGATTATTCAGGCAGGCACGCCCTTCATCGACATGGATACGCTCGTAGCGCCGTTCGATCAAATGCGCGACATGGGCGTGCTGACGTTCGTCGCCCCCGATAACGTGTTTATGTCGCAGTCGGTTGTTACGCGCCTTGTCGAGAAGATGGGCGGCGCAGGCAAGATCGCGCACATCGGCGGACAGCCCGGTCACACGGGCGCGCAGGCGCGTCAACAAGGCTTCTACAATATCGTCAATCAGTACCCCGACATCGAGATCGTGGACGATCAACCGGCGGACTGGGACAATGCCCGCGCTGCCGCCCTCGCGGAAAGCATCCTCAACCGTCACCCCGACCTGCGCGCGATCTTCGCCGATAATGACGATATGGCGCTGGCTGCCCGTCAAGCGGTCGAAAACGCGGGCTTGGGCGATCAGGTGCTCGTTGGCGGCGTCGATGCGATGTCCCCGGCGATTCAAGCGGTTGCCGACGGTCGCCTCGTGGCGACGGCGCGCAATTCCCCGACTCGTATTCACGGGTGGGCGGTGTTGATCGGTGCGTACGCAGCGGAAATCGGTCTGGAAGCAGCACGCGCGGAAATCCCATTCTTCATCCTCGCGGACGGTCCCGCCATCTACGCCGACATCGACAATAACCCTGATCTCGCGGCTGAACCGTGGAAACTGAGCAACTACGGGATGAGCAGCGCCGAAGGTCAAATCTGGCTGCAGGAGAAGTTCCTGTTCTAACCTGTTCGCGGCATCGCGACATGATAGAGGCATTCGCTGGTCGAATGCCTCTCTTTATAGTTTGGCGACAGGAACCAACCTTATGAGTGCTGTTATTCAGCTTCAGCACATTTCCAAGCGCTTCGGCGGACTGGTCGCGCTGAACGATGTGGATTTTGACCTTCAGGAGGGTGAGTGTCACGCGCTGGTTGGCGAAAACGGTGCGGGTAAGTCCACACTCATGCGTATTCTGGCGGGCATTTACACCAAAGATGAGGGTGAGTACCTGCTGGATGGTAAAGTCATCGACCTGCAATCTCCCGCCGACGCCCTGCGACGCGGGATCGGCATGATCCACCAAGAGTTAAGCGTCATGCCCGAACTCTCGGTCGCGGAGAATGTGTTCCTCGGACGGCAGCTTACAAACCGTTTCGGGGCAGTGGACTGGCGGCGGATGCACCAGATCGCGCAAGCAGAACTTGGCAACCTCGGCTTTGAGGACGTCGATGTACGACTGCCGCTTGGGACGTATTCGCTCGGCATTCAGCAGGTGGTCGAGGTGCTGCGGGTGATCCTATCCGGCGCGCGCGTTCTCATTATGGATGAGCCGACCTCGGCGCTCTCGCATTCGGAAGTTGAGCGCCTCGTCCAACTGGTCGATACCCTGCGCCAGAGCAAGCGCAGCATCATTTACATTTCCCACTTTCTCGAAGAAATCATGCGTGTTGCCGACCGGGTAACCGTCTTGCGCGACGGCAAAAAGGTCGCCACGCTCGAAAAGCAAGCCACGAATGTCAATCACCTGATCTCGCTGATGCTTGGTCACGAGGTCAATGCGACGCTGCCCCCGCAGATCGACAGTGGGGCGAAAACCCAAACGCTGCTGGACGTGGATCGCCTGAGCTCGGATGTGTTCACCGATATCAGCTTTTCGGTGCAGGCGGGCGAAGTTGTCGGCATTTACGGCGCGGTTGGAGCGGGACATTTCGATCTCGCGCGCGCGCTGTTCGGGATGTATCGCTACGATCACGGGACGATCACGGTCGAAGACCGGCGCTTCCCACGCACGTTTTCATCGCGGTATGCGATCACGCACGGGCTTGCATATGCGACCGAATCGCGGCGCAAGAGTTTGCTTGCCGAAGAACCGATTTTCCGCAACATCACGCTGCCGCACCTCTTCCGTATCGGTCGGCTGTTCCCGCGGGAGAAACGCGAATTGGAACTCAGCCGTCCCCAGATCGCCGCCGTAGGCGTTCACCCCGACGATCCGTTCAACCCCGTCGGGCGTTTGAGCGGTGGTAATCAACAGAAAGTGGCAATTGCGCGCTGGCTCACGTTCCCGCCCCGCGTCTTTATCATGAGCGAACCGACACGCGGCATGGATGTAGGTGCGAAAAGCGAAGTTTTGAGTATGCTGCGGGAATTTCGCAATCAAGGCTACGGAGTCGTGGTTGTATCCGCCGAACCGGAGACGATCATCGCCGCATCGGATCGCGTCATCGTCATGTCGCGCGGGAAGATCACCGCGCAGATGGCGAATCATCAACTCAACAAAGATACACTCTTGAGGCTCTTATGACGACCCAGATCGATAACCAAAACACGGTGGCGAAGACATCCGCGAGCGCGAATCTCTGGGTGCGGCGGCTGACCGTGCTTGCGCCGCTGTGGACACTGATCGCTTTGGGTGTGTTCTTCAGCCTCGCCTCCGAGACGTTTCTGCGTCCGGTCAACCTCAACAATATCCTCTCGCAGATCGCCACGCTCGCCATCTTCGGCACGGGGATGACCTATGTGCTGCTGACGGGCGAAATCGACCTGAGCATCGCGGCAAACGCGGCGCTTTCGGGCATGATTGCGGCGCATTTGTTCGCTAATCTCGACATGCCCGAACCGATCCCGCTCCTCGCAGGTTTGGGCGTGCCGACGCTGCTCGGATTTATCAACGGGATCGCGAGTACGCGTTTCCGCATCCCGACTTTCATGACAACTCTTGCCATGTCGTTGATCGCGGGCGGGCTGAACACGTATGTGAGCAAAGGGCGCGTGATCAGCACGCTGCCGGACATCGCAAAGGCATTGGGCAGCGGTCGCGTCAACCTGCCGATTATCGGCGAAGTACGCGTGTTGATTCTCGTAGCGGCAGTTACCTTGTTGATCGGCTATCTGGTGCTGCGCTACACCCGTTTTGGGCGCTACGTCTATATGACAGGTGCGAGCAAGACGGCTGCGCGGCTGGCAGGGGTCAACACGAACGTGATTTTGACCGCTGTGCTCACTATCAGCGGTTTCACGGCAGGGTTGGCGGGGATTGTCAGCATGGGGCGGTTAGGCAGCGCGCAGCCGGATGCCGTGCCGAGCTTCTTGATCGATACGATTGGCGCAGTCGTGCTGGGGGGAACAGCCCTCACCGGTGGGCGTGGCGGTATTCCGCAGACGGTGATCGGCTTGCTGATCTACGGGACCCTGCGCAACGGCTTGGACAATATTTCCAGCATCGACGTGTATCTCAAGGAATTCATCACCGGGATCGTCCTGCTGGCGGCGCTCGTAGTCAATGTCGTGTTCTCCGGGCGCGCTCCGCGCGATAAGTCTACCTGACGGACGAGCCCCGTACGCGGACAGAGCGAGACGAAAGCGGATACTGAGTTCGAGTTTCCGCTTTTTCTTTGCTTGCGTCCTGTTGACAACCCCACAAATCTGCTGTAGATTAGAAACATCTTATTTCATTGAATGAAAAAACTTTCCGTGAGCACTTTTGTTCGGGGCAACAAAGACTTAATCAAGGCAATCAACCGCAACCTGATCCTCAACACGGTCAGGCGGCATGGGGCGTTGTCTCGGACGCAGCTCACCGAAATCTCTCGCTTGAGCGTCGGCGCGGTCTCCCAGATCACGCAGGAACTCATCAGAGAGGCATGGCTGCTCGAAGGTGGGGAAGGGGACTACACAGGCGGACGACGCCAAACCCTACTGCGCCTTAATCCCGATGCTGGCTGTGCTGTCGGCTTGAAATTGATGGAACATCGCATTGTCTGCGCGTTGACCGATCTTGAAGCGAAGGTGCTGCTGTACAAAGACCTGCCTATGCCGATGGATCGCGATCCGGCGGTCATCGCCGCTGCGTTGAGTGAGGCGGTCGAGGCGACCGTCAGCGCATCCGGCGTGGAGCGGCAAAAGCTGCTCGGCGTCGGTGTGGGGGTCGCCGGCGTGATGTACCCGCAGCAGGGAATCGTTCACTATTCGCCGTACCTCGATTGGCGTGATGTTCCGCTTGCCGAATTAATGCGCGTACGCCTGCGCTTACCCGTGTACATCGAAAATGATGTGAATACCCTGACTTTGAGCGAACAGCTTTTTGGGGCAGGGCGGCATGTCGAGAGCTTCGTGGTCGTGACCATCGGACGCGGGATCGGGATGGGCTTGGTGATCAATCACCAGCTCTATCAAGGGGCGAAAGGCGGCATGGGCGAATTCGGGCATATTACGTTCGACGCCGCTGGTCCGGTGTGCACATGTGGGAAGCGGGGCTGCCTCGAAGCGTTCGCGGCTGATCCCGCCGTCGTCGCATTTGTCCGCCATTCCCGGTCAGCGGAAGACGCGCCGCGTACCATCGACGATGTAGTGGCGCTGGCAGATGCAGGGGACACGCTGGCAAATGCCGCTCTGCGGCGATCCGGCGAAATCCTTGGCATTGGCTTATCGACGATTGTCAACTTGCTGTGCCCGTCCCTGATTATTCTAAGCGGGGAAGGGGTGAGCGCCGGGGATTATCGCCTTGTTCCGATGATGGACGCGCTTCGGGCGCATGTCTTCAACGGGCTGTTGGACGATGTCCGACTGATCGTCGAAGAGACAGACGATCACGCATGGGCGAGGGGCGCAGCCAGCCTCGTGATCGGCAAGCTGTTCGAGTCGCCGCTGATCGAAGCCGGAATCGCACTGTAGGGTTGTCCTTTTTTTGCGACTGATTTTTCATTGGATGAAGTAAGTATCATGATCGGACAGACAGGTTGGAACAAGTGGAAGTGGGTGGCGTTCTTCCTCGCGCCAAGCCTCATCGGGCTGACGATCTTCCTCGTGCTGCCGATCTTGACCTCGTTCACGCTGGCGTTTCAAGATTGGAACCTGCTGTCTCCGCCGAAGTGG
>JACSRG010000330.1 GCA_014879865.1 Anaerolinea sp. | reverse complement strand
TTTCCCGAACGGCGCGTCGGTGGAAGGCATCCACGATTTAAGTGGGAATGTGTGGGAATGGTGCTTGAACAAGTATTCTAACCCCGAACAGATAGGGTTAGAAGGCGGCGCAAGACGGGTGTTGCGTGGCGGTTCGTGGAACGATGATCAGTACAGCGCGCGCGCCGAGCGCCGTAACCTCAACGATCCGTTCGTACGTAGCGACTACAGCGGGCTGCGGTTGGCTTGTTCGTCCCCCAATCTTTTGAATCGCTAATCACTGTCAGGCGCGTAGCGCCGAAGCTCTTGCCCTTGGCTTTTACCCCGCCGAAGGTGTATCGTAAAAATGGCGCAGAGGGGCTGCCTGTAGACGACCAGGTCCTGTAAAGCAACTTATGGAGAACCGTCAAGTACTAGCGCACCCAGTATCTAACAACAGCTCAGTCGAATATAAAGCATGCCTCAGGGTTTGTCGGGTCCAAGCTTGTTGACCTGATCGAAAGCTTACTATCCCAACTCATCACCTCTCATATTGCGTAAGTTTCACAGACTTCCTGTTCTCGAAGAGGATGTAGTGCTAACGGTAGCTCGCCTTGGTGAGACAAGATCAGCTTTCGTCGCGCCCGTGTCATCGCTGTAAAAACCTTACGGCGTTTACGGCTAATCATCTCCGTGTCATCGTCTGGCATAAAGATCTCGCCCAAGTGAGGCGTAAAAACTGCATTGAACTCCAGCCCTTTCATTTTTTCGAAATAATTGACGTATATCCCCTGTGTTTGCAGGTGTGCCCACCGATGTGTATGCTGCTCCGTTGGGCAAAGGATGGCGATTTGTGAAGTCGGCATGTCATCATCAAGTAGATCGTTTACCTGTTGGTTCACAAATCTGATTTCGGCATCCTCATCTGCACATCCAATCAACAACGGTTTAGGACCTGTCCCAAGTTCATAGGATGTGAAATCCGGCTCAGGTCGATCTTCCGTTTGCCGCAAATTCTCGTCCGCTTCAATTAGCGCATGTGCGGCGAGACTGATTTCCAGCGTTGATCGGAAAGGAACGTGCAGAATAGTTGTGCGTCCGACGATAGAAATCCCCTTCTGAGACCATGAATAAGAGTTGAAGATACTCTGCGCAGGATCATCGCACAGAAAAAGAGACCCGCCGGGTTGTAGGAGCAGTTTGACGACCTTCATCCAAGACGGCGCAAAATCCTGAGCTTCATCGATCAGAATGATAGGATACTGCTCTTGAGGCGGGTGCTTCTCTAGATAGTCTGCGGTGATTGTTCCCACGTCCTCCCAGTCGTACCAAGGTATGCCATTTTTGATATGCTTCTCTTTTGCGGCTTGGTAGCGGCTAAAGATGATATTGATAAGCTCCCGCTGCCCTTTATCAAGACGGTATCCCCTACCCTTTCGATCTGCGGTGAGATAGGACTCATCACTGTACAACCCTCGCTCTCGCCGCCAGAACAACTCGTCCAAAATGAATTCCAGCGGAAGCCCTAGTTGAGCGATTTCTTCGGCTGCAAATGATCTCATCCAGTTCCATTTGTCAATCGGATTGCGCCAAATGGGATCAAGGATTGCCCGACAGAGTTTGTGGAAGTGAACGACCTTTACTCGCTCAGGCGGAAGCCCAATCCGTCTTTCAAGGTCTTTGGCAATTTCGATGTTGAAGCTGAGAACGAGCTGCTTGCTATCCGGGTAACGTTGGGCGAGTTGACGCACTCGCCGAACCAGAACGAGCGTCTTGCCACTGCCTGCAACCCCGCGAACAAGTCGGACTTCTTCATTCAATGATTCGGTAGCGGTAAGTGGTTTCGCGTCAACCAGAGGGAGCGCCATCTGTTGGGGTTCAAGTAGCGTGACAGGTTCGCTAATGAGCCGCTCCTGTACCCGCGTGATCGTTCCGACCGGATTGCCCTCAGCATCTTCTACCACAAGATAAGGCTTGAGAACCTCGCGGATAATGTCGAGCGTCTCTGGTTGTATCCCACTTTTATCAAGTTGATATTGCCAAGGCAGCGTCGCAATTGCCTTCTCGAAGGAGTCAACATTAACCAGTGCTTCTTTGCCAACGACAACGTGCGGTGCCCAAATCCGCTTTTTCTCAAATTGCTCGATTTCCTTCTGACTGATGTTTGGCAAAACGACCATCACTTGCCATGGGAACTTGAGCGAACGTTTGCCTCGGTATTTCCTCCACAGTTCCTCTCGTTGCTCAAAACCTTCGATCAGCGCATAAGCGTACTGCTCGGCTGTTCGATATGGGTTTGGATAGCTGGCAGTTAATCCATCCTTCCTGATCGTGTGGATTTCTTCCTGATCGCCGCCTTTCAATTTCACCCAGTCTTTGACTTCAACCACCACTACGCCATATTTGGCGCTGACAATGACGAAGTCTGGCTTGCGTGTTTTGCCTTCCTCCGTGAGTAGTATGGGCTCGTAGTGGAAGAAATATCGTCTTGTGTCGAGGGAGCGCAGAAGGCGAAGTACGAGTTTTTCACCATGAGTCATACGGGATGCAGTGTTTGTGTTCATAGAAGGTTGGTAAATTGTATAAAGAAACAAACGAACAATAATTTGAACTATAACGACTTGTGTATTTGAGTAACAAAAACTTTCTCCGAAGAAGGTATATTCTGTAGTAGAACTAAGGATGGGCAATCAAACTTAGTGACATGGTCACACCGAGCAACCACTGATCAAATGTCGGCAAAACACGACAAGGTACACCATCTTTGTCCCTACACAGGCGACTTGCGTGGGGACGAGCTACTACCGAGAATTGTGAACAGTGGGCTGGAGAACCGTTCTCTGAAATTGATCTTGCCAGCCTTAGAACTCTGGAGTGAAACACGGCTATAAGTGGAGTTTCATGTATTCTTTTGAAAGCAGGAACTATTGATTCACTGAAGGTACACGATGATCCCCCCTACTACACAAGAATCTCCCACATCTGATACGATCATTTCGTTGGAGCAGTTCTACGGTGAGCTGATCCGAGACTATCTGCAAGGACAGAACATCTACGATACCGAGAAACTGTGCAGTGATCTCAAGATTGATATACACCAAGTCAATCTAGGCATGAGGTGGTATCAAGCGCAGCAGGCAGAATCATATACAAGTGAAGGTCCTTTTCTATCAAGCCCTCGTGCTGCGCATTTAGGTGAGGGAGTTATTCGTGTTGGTGGAGGGAACTGGAACTTACAGCATCCATCACCAAAAGAAAGTGCATCCCCTACCCTGCTTAGCCCTCAAGCATCATGGCGAGCGTTATTCCTCGTTAAACGACAGACAGTATTGATCACGTTTTTGATGTTGTTCGCTATGTTTTTATTGGGCTATCTCTTGAGCGTGAACAATCTGAGTGTTTTGGAAGCCCTTCTAGTCGGTGGCTTGATTGCAATGCTGATTAGTATCATTGCAGGCACAGAAAGGCGATCAGCAAGACGCTAACTATTAAAGCAGTTTCGGGCTAGGGAACCGTTCCCTGAGATCAAGACAACTATGTTATTCTATGTGCTATGTACCGCTAACAATATTCAATGGTTCTTATGCCAGCTTCTTTGCCAGTCGATCTCATCACGAAACTTAAGCCGATCATCCTGCCGTATGTGCGCGACAAGGATGACCGCGAAGCCCTGTTCATCGATACCTATTTTCTGCGCGACCCGCGCCCGCTTGATCAGATCAGTTTTGAGGGCAGTCCCGAAGTGTTCGCCTCACGCTGCATCGCTGATCTGCTCAAGAAGATTGGCTGTCTGGCGGAGGACGGCGACGCCGTGACGCCAGAGCATTCGCTGGCGGCGCTGCTGCAAACCATCCGGACGCGCTGCGGGGTGGAGAAGCACGCCGAGATCGACCGCTGGCTGCCGATCCTCAACGATCAATGTGCCGCACCGAGCATCGAACCGGCCACGCCCGCACCAGTGAGCGCACCCGCGCAAACCATCGACACGCCGATCAGTGAACGGGCTGCCAGTGTGTTCATCAGCTATTCGCATACCAACGAGACCTTCGCTAACGAACTGATCACCGCGTTGGGTGAACACGGGCATCGCTGTTGGATCGATACTTCCAAGATCAAAGGCGGGGCGGATTGGCAGCGGGCGATCTGCGATGGGATTAACCTGTCGTATGCGCTGGTGGTGGTCTGCACGCGCAAGGCGCTGGAAAGCGAGTACGTGTGGGACGAGATTCAGTGGGCGCGCACGCGGCACAAGCTGATCATCCCGGTGCTATTGGAAGATGTGACCGACGATGATCGTTTCTTCGGGCTGCACCGCTATCAGGGGATTCGCTTTGACAAGCTGGCGCGTTCGCAAGCCGTCGCCGCGTTGATTGCTGCGCTGCCCACGCCGCCGAGCGGGGATGCGCCGGCGCGACCCCTGACGCAGCGCGAACACGAACTCGCTTATCTGGATCGGCTGCGTTTTGAGGATTTCCGCCTCGAACGCTTCGAACTTGCCGAATATACAGCCCTCCCCGGAGAGGCACAGACGCGCCGCGAAGTGCGCGACTCGTGGGCGGCGCTGGCGATGGAACAGGAATTCGCGGTGATCCGCCAAGCCAAGCGTGACGCCGACGAGATCGACTCCCCGCCGGAGAAGTTCACCGACGCGGTGAGCAAGATCACCGAACTGCGGCGCGTCGTGGTGTTGGGCGAACCGGGTGCGGGCAAGACGCACACGCTGCGCGCCATTGCCAAGCCGCTCTACGTAGCCGCGCTGAGCGATGCCAGCGCGCCGATCCCGCTGCTGGTGAAGCTGGGTAACTGGGACAAGCCTGACATGCCATTTGAAGCCTTCTTGCGCGAGGCGTTGGGCGAACTGGGCGCGCATCTGGATGACCTGTTCGCGGCGCAGCGGGCGATCCTGCTGTTGGACGGGCTGAACGAATTCCCCGCCGACCAGCGCGCCGCCAAATACCCGCAGGTCGAGGCATTCATTAAGGCACACCCGGATGTGATGGCGGTGGTGACCTGCCGCGAAGCCGATTACCCGATCAGCCTGCACTTAAGCAGAGTCCTGATCCGACCGCTTGATCCGCTCCGCATCCGTGACTTTGCGCGGCGGGCGCTGAAAGGGGTCGAGACGACCGATGTGTTCTTCTGGAAGTTGGTAGGGGCAGAGGCGCGGCGCTTTGAGACACGCTTCAAGGGGTTGTTTGCCGAGACACTGCCGAACTGGGAAAGCGTGTTTTGGTTGGCGGATGCACTGCCCGCTGGCGCGGAGTGGAAACAGGAATTCATCAACGGGTGGTGGACTGGTTGGGATCGGTGGAAGGCGCTGCGTGATAACCCGGCGGCAATCCTGACCCTCGCCCGTAACCCGTACATGCTGCGGATGCTGCTCGATGTCTATATCCAGTCCAAAGGCGAACTGCCGAGCAATCGCGGTCAGTTGTTCGGTCAGTTTGTGAATGTGCTGCTCGGTCGGGAACGATTGGTGAACAAGGATACAGGCGAACTGACCAAAGACGGTCAGGCGCTGCTGGCGGGGTTGCAGCGCATCGCCTACGACATGCAGATTCGACGGGCAGGAACAGCGGAAGATGGCGAAGCGAGCGCAGGCACGTCGCTTGATCTGGCGGCGGTGCGCGGCATTCTGAATGAGCGTCTGCTGTATCTGGCGGTCAGCACGAGCATTCTGACGACGGGCGATGAAGTCCGGTTCAGTCACCAGTTGCTCCAAGAGTATTTCGCTGCGCGCTACATGGAGGGCGAAATCACCGCCGGGCGGCTCAAGGCGGTGGACATTTGGAAGCCTGATACGTGGTGGGAGCGGACGAACTGGGAAGAAGCAGCGATCCTGCTGGCAGGGTTGTACAGTGATGACTGCACCCCTGTTCTGAACTGGCTTGCCGACGCGAACCCCGAAGCTGCTGCGCTGTGCATCGCCCGCAGCGGCGCGACCACGCCGGAGACGACGAAAACCCGCTTACGCGACCAATGGCTGCCGCGTTTGACCGACCTCAAGCATGATCCGCAGCCGGAAGCGCGAGCGGCAGTCGGACGGGCGCTTGGTCTGTTCCAGATCGACGGGCGCATGGCGGACAACCGTAAAGGCGTGGGTTTGCGTGCTGACGGGTTGCCCGATCTGGACTGGGTGGACATCCCAGCAGGTGAATTCATTTACGGCGAGGGCAAAACGGAGAAACGGTTGAAATTGCCTCGTTTTTCGATGACACGGTACTTGGTGACTTATGAGCAGTTTGGAGCATTTCTGGCGGCGGCGGACGGGTTCTACAACCCGGTGTGGTGGGAAGGCTTGGCAGCGGGTGATGCTCATAAAGCACAGCCCGGCGATCAAGCGTTCAAGTACGGTAATCACCCGCGCGAGCGCGTGAGCTGGTACGATGCGGTCGCCTTCACCCGCTGGTTGAGCGCCAAACTCGGCTATGAGGTGAGGCTGCCGACCGAACAGCAGTACGAGCGGTCAGCGCGCTGGACGGACGCGCGGATGTACCCCTACGCGGGGAAGTATGACCCGGCGAAAGCGAACACCGACAGCACCGGAATTAAGCAAACGAGCGCGGTGGGCATTTTCCCGAACGGCGCGTCGGTGGAAGGCATCCACGATTTAAGTGGGAATGTGTGGGAATGGTGCTTGAA
>JACSRG010000633.1 GCA_014879865.1 Anaerolinea sp. | reverse complement strand
CCGGGAGGCTGACGTCCACGCTTTGACCGAACTCCAGCGGAGTCGCCAGTGCGCTGGCATGTCCCCGAAGGAGCAGCACAAAATCACCCGCAGTGCTGGACTCACCACTGACGTTGAGTGTGTAAATGCCCGACTGAGGCAGAAAGAAGGTGAGCAGCGCAGCGAGGGAGTCTTCGGAGAATGGGCTGTCGCTGCTAGTCGCGAAAACCTGTCCATCGGGCGCTAGAAGTTCAAGCCGAGGATCGAGCGTGCCTGTCCAGTTTTGAACGGCGACGTGGACAAAATCACCCTGATTTCCGTTGAAACTGTAGTGAATCGACTGCCCGGCAGCGGAAATTGTTCCCAACACGCTGCTACCATAGCCAATCGAACCGCCAATTTGTGCCAGCAGACCGGAGGACGCAGTAAGTAAGAGGATGAACGCCGTCAATGCCAAGAGTTGGGCGAAATAGAGCCCGTAAGGTGAATGCCTGTGTCGCATGGCGTCTCCTTGAGTCGAGTTGTGATGCACTCCTTGCGCAATATTTCACGATCTTGATCTTATTGTACAGCGGTTTTGATTTGTCGGCTTGAGTTCAGGAGCGCTCGTCCGCGCCGAGGAGGGTTGAAGAGGGGATTGCCGTACTCACCACTGTGGGTACGGCTGCCGCGTTCGCGAAAAGTCAGCGGCTCGGCTGACGGCGGCGTTGCTCAGATGACCGCCGATTGGACTGTCCCTGCTGCACCGGCTTTCTTGCCGATGGGGTAGGGGAGGGCGGTGCTGCATTGAAGGGTTGAGTCGATACGTAAGGATGATCGGTCACAACCGGAACGCGCAAACGGATGAGCTTCTCGATGTCCCGGAGGAAAGGTCTTTCCGACGTGTCGCAGAACGAGTACGCGATGCCTTCAGCGCCCGCCCGAGCGGTGCGACCGATCCGATGCACATAGCTTTCGGGGATGTTGGGAAGGTCGTAGTTGATGACGTGAGTCACATCTTCGACGTCAATACCGCGTGCCGCAATATCGGTTGCTACGAGAACGCGGGTTCTGCCGGTCTTAAAGTTCTCCAGCGCCCGTTCGCGCGCACTCTGCGACTTGTTGCCGTGAATCGCTTCCGCGCCAATGCGTGCCCGTTCCAACTGCTGCACGAGCTTGTTCGCGCCGTGCTTAGTCCGGGTGAACACGAGCACACGCCGGATCGCCGGATCATCAAGGAGGTGTTCGAGCAGCGGACGCTTGTCGTTCTTTTCGACAAAGAACACCGACTGGGTAATTTTCTCGACGGTGGTCGCCTGCGGTGTGACTTCGACGCGAACTGGCGTGACCAGAATGCGATCTGCCAAGTCCTGAATATCCTGCGGCATCGTCGCCGAGAACAGGAGCGTCTGCCGTTTTTGCGGCAGCGCGCTGATGATGCGCCGGACATCATGGATGAAACCCATGTCAAGCATCCGATCCGCTTCGTCCAGCACGAAAATCTCAATCGTGTTCAAGTTGACAAGTCCCTGACCCATCAGGTCGAGCAGGCGTCCGGGCGTTGCAACGAGAATCTCCACGCCGCGCTTGAGCGCCTGAACCTGCGGTTGTTGACCGACACCGCCGAAAATTACGGTGTGGCGCAGCGGTAGGTGGCGTCCATACGTGGCAAAGCTGTCACCAATCTGGCTGGCGAGTTCACGCGTGGGTGACAGCACCAGTACACGGATTGCGGTCTGGCGGCGCGGTTGGGCGGTAAGGCGTTGGAGAATTGGGAGCGCAAACGCCGCAGTTTTGCCCGTCCCTGTCTGCGCGCATCCAACCACATCCTTACCGTTAAGGATGTGCGGAATTGCTTGCAATTGAATCGGAGTGGGCTCGGAATATCCCTCTGCGCGCACTGCATGCAGCAAGGGATCGATTAGTTTCAATTCTGAAAAGTTCATTGGACCTCATTCATCGTGGAAGACACCAGTATACCATAAAACATGCAGTTTTGCAGAACCGTGTGTAGTTTGCGGTGACGGCGTTACGCAGTTACGCTAGAAGGGAGTACCCATCAACGCAAAGGAGCTTGACAATGAGCACAGATCAGAATCAGATACTCGCCCGTTTCGACTCACTCAAAGCACAGGTGAGCGAACTTCAAAGCGGCGCGGCAATGACGGACGTAGCGAGTGAGGTCAGCGACATCGTCAGTGACTTAAGCAAGCTGCCAAGCGAGGTCGAACGGGTGCGGTCACGCGGGTACCAGTTCGCTGCCTACTTGGAACGCAAGGTCGAAGTGCTGGCGCGGCGGTGGGACGAGATGCGCCGCCAAGTCGAGCACGCCATCAACCAAGAAGGATTCCAGATTCGACCTGAGGTTGAGCGGCTGCATGCACGTGGCGAGAAGCTCGATTTCATGCGCGCCAAGCCAATCGCACTGGAGCAGCAGATCGGAGACTATGAAACGGATGTCAGAGCCGCGCGGGCGCGGCTTGATGCGGGAAAGGCACGCGTGAAGGTGCTCTATGCGACGCTTGATAACGACGTTGAGCAAACGGTCACGCAAGTGAGTCAAATCCACTGGTATCTCGATCAACTGGATGAGGCGAGTTTTAAGCTGCTAGCAGGGGAAAGCTTGTTTCTAGCGGCGACGGCGGAACAGCAGGCGCAGGGACGCGGCAAAGAAACGCCCGACGGTATCCTGTACTTGACCGATCAACGACTGATCTTTGAACAAAAAGAGAAGACCGGAAAGACGCTTGGGTTCTTTGGTGGCAAGATGACACAAGAGGTCGAATGGGAAGTGCCGCTCAACCTAGTGGAATCGGTCAAGGCGGAGAACAAAGGTCTGTTTGGTGGCAAAGATATGCTGAATTTCAGCTTCAAGAGCGGCGCGCCACTCGAACAAGTGACCATCGAAGTGAAAGGTGGCGTTCAGAGCAAGTTCTGGGCGGCACAGATTGAGCGTATGATCCATACAGGATTGAACGATGAGCGTGCGATTCAGCCAGACGCGGAAACGCTGGAAGCGATCCGCACTGCGCCGACTGCTTGTCCTGTCTGCCGTGCGACGCTGCCCGCGTTGGTGGCAAATCAGCGCCAGATTGAGTGCGAATACTGCGGGACGGTTATTCGCGTCTGAAAGTGTTCGCGCACTCCAGACTGTTCGTCATTCGCACCGTGAACCTTTTACCTGACTGCTCGTATTGGGGTTAGGCAGCGGAGAGTGACGGGTTGCGGACTGACGAAGAACTGGCGCGAGGAATTCAACAGGGGCGTAGGCATGACCTTTCTGTACTCGTCGAGCGTCATCACTACGCCCTAATTGGTTTCCTCTACCGCATGACCGGAGGAGATCGGCGTCTCGCCGAAGACTTGGCGCAAGAGGCGTTGATTCGGGTTATGCGGGCAATCAGCACCTACGAATACCCCCGTCCCTTCAAAGTGTGGTTGTACGCCATTGCGGCAAACCTCGCCCGCGATCACTTCAAAAGCGCCGATACACGTCGTACAAGCGCGATAATCGACGATATTCCAACGCTTGATTGCCCCGAAGATGCGGCTCTTGACGCCGAAGAGGCGCGCCGCGTGGCATTGGCTCTGCTCAAGCTGCCCGAACCGCAGCGCGAAACGGTGATCCTGCGTTACTACGGTGATCTGTCGCTGGCGGAAATTGCCGAGGCGCTTGACATCCCGCTTGGCACAGTCAAGTCACGGATTTCGATTGGGTTGAGCCGCCTCAAGAGTCTGCTGGAGGATTAGCAACGTGGGAAATGACGATCACTGGCTGCGTAAGCTGCGCGAGGACGTTGAATCGGAAATAGAAGCGCAAGCCCTTGTAGGGGTCGTGCGGCGGCTTAACCGGATCGATGTGCCGAAGTCGTCGCCGGAACAGACTCGCCGGCTGATCGCGCGACTGGAAGCCGAATTACCAGCACCCGCCGCGCACACGAGTCTGGCACTGCTGCGCAGCCAAGCGCGCATCGTGCGGCAAGAGCTTTGGGTGGCGTCAGTGCTGCTCATGACGCTGGGGGTGGTACTGACACTTTCCCAAGCGGATACGATGATTTTCGCCGTCATCGCTCCTTTCGCAGCGGCGGCAGGGATCGCATTTATCTATGACTCTGCCGATTCTGCCATCGAGGAATTGGAGAACAGCACCGGAACTGCGGCTGAACTGCTGCTGCTCGCCCGGTTGGCACTCGTATTCAGCTTCGACTTGGCGCTGGCGCTGGGCAGCAGTGTCATCCTCTCGCTTATACTGCCAGAAGTGAAACTTCTTCCGCTCATCGAACTGTGGTTCGCACCGATGGCATTCCTCTCGGCGCTTGCCTTCTTCTTGAGCGTTATGCTCAGAGACGCGCTCGCGCCCATGCTGTTCAGCCTGACGCTGTGGGTGCTGCATCTGTTCCTGCGTGTTCAGCAGAACTTCTGGTTGTGGACGCTGTCGCTGCCGGGCTTGACCGCACCGGAAATGCGACCTCTGCTGCTTGTCGCGGCGGTCGGTTTGATCTTAGCCGCCTATTTGACTCTCGTTCGAACTGAACCGGAAGGAACGACCCTATGAAGCGACTGCTGTTCGGCTTGCTGACATTGCTGCTTACGGTGATAGGCTCTTGGCGGGGCTCTGCGCAAGAGAGTACGCGGGAATGGGATGCGTTTGCCTGCCCGTTTGGCAATGCGACGAGCTACCTGATCGAATGTGGTTACGTACGCGTTCCGGCGGATCACGACCAACCGGATGGCAGCACAATGCAACTGGCGTTCGCACTGGTGCACAGCCCCGATCCGCTGCCTGATCCAATCCTATTCCTCGCTGGTGGTCCCGGCGATGGCGCAGTTCAGCGTGCGCCGCTGCTGGCGGTACAGTTTTCCGAACTGCTCAAGCGGCGCGATCTGATCATTCTCGATCAACGCGGGACTGGTATGTCACTGCCCGGGCTAAATTGCCCGGAAATAACCCGCAGCGTATTCGTTGATGCTGCCGATTATGCAACAACTGAAGGGTTGCTAATTGCGTGTAGTCATGAACTAACCACAACATTTGGGAATTTGAGCGTCTATAACACCAAACAGAATGCTGCTGATGCTGCATCTATACCTTCAGCGCTAGGCTATGAAACAGCGAATCTACTTGGAATATCGTACGGCACACGACTCGGACTAACCATCCTTGCCGAACACCCAGAACATATCCGAAGCGCCGTTCTGGATTCAGTCACACCGCTGCAAGTCAACCTGTACGAAGAGCTTGCATACAGCTTCGACCATGCGTTTGCCGCATTTGAGGAAAGCTGCACAACAGACGTAATGTGTCGCAGTTTCTACTCAAATATTCGCGATCAATACTATCGTGTTTATCAACGCCTCGATGCCGAGAGAGTAGGGGAGGGGAAAGAATCAGAGACCATAAACGCAGAAGTTCTAAGTCAATTTGTACTCACGTCGCTGTACAGAAGCGAGACCATAGCACAACTGCCTGCCGCACTGAACGACTTTGAAGCAGGTGATTTCACCGTGCTCTACGAATGGCTGGACAGGGCAGTCACTAACGGCAGCGGAATGGGTATGGCGATGTCGGTCATGTGCAGCGATCAGGGCGCATATACCACCTTCGAGCGGGCAGCAGCAGCCGAAGCCGCATTTCATCCGGCGCTTAGCCCGGACTTCGGTTTCTTCGGCAGCGGCGGCGCACGCTTGTGCGCTGCTTGGGGCATTGATGCGCCAACAGTTGGGCAAAATATCGCCGCACAAAGCACCGTGCCGACGCTGCTGCTCACCGGGACGCTCGATCCGGTGACGCCTCCGGCTTGGGCAACGCTCGCCGCTGAAACGCTGCCGAACAGTACTGTGATCGAACTTGTAAACACCGCCCATGCTACAACGTTCACGCACTGCGGTCTACAGACCGCCGCCGCATTCTTCGACAATCCCAATGGGGTCGTATCTGCCGCATGCACAAATCCGCCCATCGGATTCGTTCTGTCGGAACGAGTGACGCGTCCGACGATCAGCGGCGCTGCCGCCATATCGGGCGTAATCGCAATCTTGGGAGTTGGTCTGGCACTTACTGCCTACGCGCGGCGTCCCTTCTACTACAGCCTTTTCGCTTCGTTGAAGGCAGTGAACATTTACTGGATCGGTGTGAGCGTAGTGTTCTTGGCGATCATCGCATTTAGCGATGCCGCGAAGACGTTCTATCTTGACGCGACGCGTATGGTTGAGGCGGTTGTGCCACTCCTGATCGGAGCGCAAGCAGCGCTCATGTTTTCCCCAGACGACGAACCCGCACTGGAGATCATCGCAGCGTGCCCGCGTGGGATCGCTTGGCTCCTCGTAGAACGGTGGATCGGCATCATCGCCGCACAGAGTCTCATCGCTGTAGGCGGAATGCTGGTGAGCCTCGCCATTGCACCTGATCAAGATGCGCTTGTCATGCTCGCGCGCTGGATTCCGCCCGCAGTGCTGCTAAGTGCGGTGGGCATACTGATCACACTGCGCTTTCGTGTCGCCGCGTTCGGCTTAGCCGTAACAGGCGTAGTGTGGTTCATCTTCATACTGTTCGGCGATCTCTTCATCCCGGGACAGATTGAGGTGTTTCCACCACTCAGCTACATCCAGCCATTTCTATGGGGCGTTCATCCATATCTACAACCGGATGATCTCACTCG
>JACSRG010000107.1 GCA_014879865.1 Anaerolinea sp. | reverse complement strand
AGCGCCCACATCGTATCGTCGATGCGCGCGACGCGGGAGATCAACTGCGCGTCGGCGTGCTGGCGCGGGTCGGCGGTGAATAAGCCGGGTTGATCCGTCAGCAAAACCAGCATATCCGCCTCGATCAGCGTGGCGACGAGCGCAGACAGGTTGTCGTTGTCGCCCACGCGGATTTCGTGGGTGGCGGTCGTGTCGTTCTCGTTGATGATCGGGATGATGCGGTGGTCGAGCAGCGTCAGCAGGGTATCGCGCGCATTAAGGAAGCGCGTCCGGTGGTTGAGATCGTCGCGGGTGAGCAATACCTGCGCGACCGGGATGTCGAAAATGTCGAACAGGTCGCTGTAGAACTGCATCAGGCGTCCCTGCCCGACGGCGGCGAGCATCTGCTTGGCGGGGACGGAACGCCCGAAATGCGGGAAGTTCAGCCGTTCGCGCCCGGCGGCGACCGCGCCCGACGAGACGAGGACGACCTCGTGCCCGGCGGCGTGCTGGCGTGCTGCTTGCGCGACGACATCCAGCATCCGCTGGCGGCTGAGACGCGGCGTTCCCCCGGTCAAGACGCTGGTTCCGACTTTGACGACGACTCGTTGTTTGTCGATATTCATAGACGCTGAGGATGCTTAAGAGAGCAAGGCTGAGATTATAACGCGTTGGGTCGGGTTTTCAACGGATGCTCGGATCGCCAAGCTATTCCAATGAGGCTATAATTTCAGTATTCACTGAGTCGGGGGTGGAGTAACGATGAGTCTTTCAGCGGAGACAGTAGAACGATTGGGGCGAGCGCGTGAGGTACTGGAGGGACTGTCGGTCGGGGATGCGTTCGGCGAACTCTTCATTCAATTGAACGCCGACGCGCAAGCCTTCTACATCAACAACCGCCACTTGCCGCCTGTCCCGATGCGCTACACGGATGATACCACGATGGCGCTCTCGATTTACGCGGTGCTGCGGGATCACGGGCAGATCAACCAAGATACTTTGGCACGACATTTTGCGGATCATTTTGAACAGAATCGCGGCTACGGGCAGGGCGCGCGCCGCCTGCTGCGGATGCTGCAAGACGGCGGAAGCTGGCAGCTCGGCTCGAAGTCGATGTTTGGCGGGCAGGGATCGTTTGGCAACGGCGCGGCGATGCGCGTCGCCCCGCTCGGCGCGTACTTCGCGGACGATCTCGAACGCGTGGCGCACGAGGCGCGGTTGTCGGCAGAAGTGACGCACGCGCACCCCGAAGGTGTCGCCGGAGGGATCGCGGCGGCGGTGGCGACGGCGGTCGCGGCACGCCTGCACGGTTCAGGTGTCCCGACACGGCGGGCGTTCATCGATATGGTGCTGCCGCATGTGCCGAAAGGCTTGGTCTACGACAATATTGCCCAAGCACGCGAGTACCCGACCGGCGTTTCGGTCGATCATCTGGCGATGACGCTCGGCAACGGCAGTCAGGTGTCGGCGCAGGATACGCTCGGCTTCTGCCTGTGGTGCGCGGGCGAAAAATTAGGCAACTACGAGGACGCACTCTGGCTGACGGTCAGCGGCGGCGGTGACACCGATACGAACTGCGCCATCGTCGGCGGGATCGTCTCGGCGTACACGGGCAGCAGCGCGATCCCGTCGCATTGGCGCGAGGCGCGCGAGGCGCTGCCCGCGTGGGGAACGTGAAAAGACAGTGGAAAGATGACAGTGAAGACCATCTCCACGTTCATCTTTCCACTTTCGTCGTTCTACTTCTCTTCTAGCTAAACGCTTGTCCGGTCGCGCTGACCGGAACGCGCCGCGTCCACGTTGTCACGCAGGACGCGCGCGCGGCGGGCGATCAGATCGAGCGCCATATGACCGTCGCCTGTGAGCCAATTCGCCATGCCGCAGGCGACCGCGCCCGCCTTCAAGAACTCCGCCGCGTTGACCTCATTCATGCCGCCGTTGCACATGAACTTGATGTGATCGAGCGGACCGCGAACGGTCTTGAAGTAATCGACGCCGAGATTGCCAATCGGGAAAATCTTGATCAGTTTCGCGCCCGTCGCCCACGCATCGACCGCTTCGGTCGGCGTAATGACGCCGGGGATCATCAGCACGCCCGCCGCATGGACGAGATCGCACACGGCACGGTTGAAGGACGGCGCGACGACGAAATCCGCGCCCGCGTCGAGCGCGCGGCGTGCCATTTCTACGTCAAGGACTGTCCCCATGCCGACGACGGCACTGTCACCATACACCTGCTTGACCGCCTGCATCGCTTCCAGCGCGTCAACCGAATTCATGGTCATCTCAAAGACGTTGATGCGCCCGTTTTCAAGCAGCACATGGGCGACTTCGATGGCGGTCGCCGGGGGGAAGTGCCCGCGCATGCCTGCCATTAACGCGCCGCGAATGATGTGATCATATGCCGTCTGGCTGTCCATCTCCGAACCTGCTCCTCTTTGCTGCCTGCTGATTGACTGCGCCAGACTATAGCGTATTCGCTGCTAGACTGCGATTTCCCAGACGTGCTCACCCGACAGCACACGCCGGAGGATGTCGCCGAAGGATTTGCGGGGGAGTGGCTTGGAGACGTATCCGGCAAAGGCGCTTCCGGAGAGGCGCGGCACAAGATCGCCGAGACCGCCCGACCCCAAGAGGATGATCGGAATATCCGCCAGCGCATGATCTTCAAGAATGGCTACCCCAACGGTGAAACCATCATTTTCGGGGAGGTCGAGATTCATGAGGATGAAATCCGGTCGCGGCTGCATGGCACGAAGCTGCTCCAGTACATTGGCACCGGTTGTATTGCGTTTGTACACGATACCCAGATCGCGCAGCAGCGAAGAGATGACGGCGAGACTGTGGGCGTCCCCTTCGACAACTAGCGCGAGCCGATTCTCAAGCTGCACCACAGAACAAATTGCTCCATCAATAGGGGGAAGAGATGCTGTGCCGGAGTGTGCCCTATCGTTAATGATTACCGAAACTCATGATAATTATGACGTACATTATAGGTGTACAAGTATTGGGTAAGCAAATTCATACTGTAAATTCATGATTTTCATGACAATTAACATTAAGAATACTCGAAAATCCTCGGAAGGGCAACCCATTTTCCAAAACTGAGAATTCCGTCAAAGGGATGAGGAGCGGCGCACATGTTCTTGACTATAATGGAAACATATTCTTGCCCATAAGCATCATTCTGGATACTCACTTTGACCCAAGAACAAAAGCGCGTAATCAAAGGATACGAACTCCGCGAGAAGATCGGCGCGGGGGGATTCGGCGCAGTGTATCGGGCGTTCCAGCCCGCCGTTGGGCGCGAAGTTGCCATCAAGGTGATTCTGGCGGAATACGCCAATCAGCCGGAGTTCATCCGGCGTTTTGAAACTGAAGCGCAAATGGTCGCCCGGCTTGAACACCCGCACATCGTCCCCCTGTATGACTACTGGCGCGAGCCGGACGGGGCATATCTTGTCATGCGCTGGCTGCGCGGCGGGAGCTTACGCGCATCGCTGCGCAGCGGCGGTCCTTGGCAGCCCGAAGCCGCCTCGTTGATGTTCGACCAGATCGCGGCGGCGCTGACGATTGCTCATCGCAACGGCGTGATCCACCGCGATTTGAAGCCCGACAACATCCTGTTGGATGAGGAAGGCAACGCCTACCTCGCCGATTTCGGCATCGCCAAAGACACGACACAAACGAGCGACGGCAGCCGCGCCAGCCTGATTATCGGATCGCCGGACTATATGTCGCCGGAGCAGGTGCGCGGCGATCCGTTGGCGTCCGCCAGCGACATTTACAGCCTCGGCATCGTGCTCTACGAAACGCTGACCGGGGTGCGTCCGTTCCCCGATCTGACACCGACGGCGCTCATGCTCAAGCAGTTGAACGACGTGCTGCCGCCGTTGAGCATGAAGCGTCCCGATCTGCCGGAAGAAGTGGACGACGTGATCGCCACCGCGACCGACAAAGACCCGGCGAAACGCTATAAGGATGCGATTGCGATGGCGGTCGCCTTCCGGCAGGCAGTCGGCATTACGTCGGCGCTCAACCTGACCGATGCGATGTCGGCACGGTCGGGGTCGAGCGCGCAGGTCACGGAAGTTGCCACGTCCGATGCGCCGCATCCCACGCCTGCACCCGGCGTGTATACACCGGGGACGACCGCGGGCGCGCCCGCGCGCAACCCGTTCAAGGGGCTGCGGGCGTTCCAATCGGCGGATGCGGCAGACTTCTACGGGCGCGACTCGCTCATCGCCCAGTTGCTCAGCCGCATGACGAGCGACGGCGATACGTCGCGCTTCCTCGCGGTGGTCGGTCCGAGCGGATCGGGCAAATCGAGCGTGGTCAAAGCCGGTCTGCTGCCGAAAATCCGCGAAGGCGCGATCCCCGGTTCGGACAAGTGGTTCATCGTCGAACTGACCCCCGGCGCGCGCCCGTATGAAGAACTGGAAATCGCGCTGCTGCGCATCGCGGTCAACCCGCCGACCAGCTTGATGGAACAGCTTCAGGCGGATGATCGCGGTTTGCTGCGCGCGGTCAGCCGCGTGCTGCCGACGCAGGACAGCACGCTGATGCTGGTGATCGACCAGTTTGAAGAAGTCTTCACGCAGTTGGAAAGCGAAGCCGTCCGCCGCCAGTTCTTGACGAGCCTGCTCACGGCGATCCAGCAGTCCAAAGGCAATCTGCGCGTGGTCATCACGCTGCGCGCCGACTTCTACGATAAGCCGCTGCTCTACGCGGATTTTGGGCATTTGTTCCGGCGCTGCACCGAGGTCGTGCTGCCGCTCAACCGTGACGAACTGCAAGAGGCGATCACCAAGCCCGCGCGCGGCGCAGGTCTCGGCTTGGAGCCGGGGCTGGTCGAGGCGATTGTCAAGGATGTGGGCGAACAGCCCGGCGCGCTGCCGCTGTTGCAGTACGCGCTGACCGAATTGTTCCAGCGCAAGCGCGGCAACCTGCTGACGCTCGATGCGTACCACGAAATCAACGGCGCGATGGGCGCACTTGCGCGGCGCGCCGAGCAAACGTACGTCGAATTGGATGAAACGTGCCAGAAAGCGGCGCGGCAAATCTTCTTGCGCTTGGTCACATTGGGCGAAGGCACAGAAGACACGCGGCGGCGCGTGCGCCAAGACGAGCTGATGTCGCTGACGGCGGATACGACGGCGGTGCAGAACGTGCTCGACACGTATGGCAAATACCGCCTGCTGACATTCGACCGTGACCCGCTGACGCGTGTGCCGACGGTCGAAGTGGCGCACGAGGCGTTGATCCGCTCGTGGGATCGGCTCAAGGGCTGGTTGAACACGAGCCGCGAAGCGATGCGTATGCAGCGCGCACTCTCGACCAGCGCGGAAGAATGGCGGCGCAACAACCGCGATTCCGGCTATTTGATGAGCGGCACGCGCTTGAGCCAATTCGAGGAATGGGCGACGGGCACGGATGTGGCATTGTCCACCGACGAACGCGCTTACCTCGACGCCAGCCTCGCGGAACGTCAGCGCTTGGATGCGGCGGAAGCCGAACGCAAGCAGCGCGAAGCGTTGATCGCACGGCGGGCGCAGAACTTCGGGCGGGCGGCGGCGGTGCTCGGCGTGGTCGGTGTGCTGGCGGTGGTCGCCACGATTCTCGCGTTCGTGCAGGCGAACCGCGCCTCCGAGCAGGTGGCGACGGCGACCGTCGCGCAGGGGCAGGCGATTATCGAACAGCAAACGTCGGTTGCGCGGGAGGCGACGGCGACGGTTGCGCAGGGTTTGGCGATCTTCGATCAGCAGACGGCAGTCGCCCGCGAGGTGACGGCGAACGCGCAGGTCGCTATCGTTGGGGAGACACTGACGCCGGTCGCGCCGACGCTGACCTCGGTCGGCGGCACGCTGATTGCGGTTGGCGCGACGCTGGAAGCCGGGAACGCGCAGTTGGCGACGGCATTTGCGGCGCAAAACGAGGCGAACATCATCGCGGGGCTGGCGCAAACCGAAGCCGCCGAAGTCGCGGCGCTGCTGACGCCCGTCCCGGTCACGCTGACGGCGGTCGCGGCGGAAGTCGAAGAGGGCGAAATTCGCGCCGAGGCGCTGCGCCTCGTGTCGGAAGGCAATAATCTGCTGCAAGGCGAGAACGGCAATGCCGAACTCGCGGCGCTCTTGAGCATCCGCGCGCTGAACATCCGCTATCTGCCGCTGGCGGATGATGTGCTCGTCGAAGCATCCAGCCAGTTGTACACCCGGCAGTTGTTCGGCGATGCGTCGGCGGCGATGTGGTATGCGTCGCTGTCACCGGACAGGCGCACGGTCGTCACGTCGAGCGATGACGGCGCGCTCCGCCTGTGGGACAGCGTCAACGGGATGCTGCTGCGCACGATCCCGACCTTCGACGTGGTATGGAACGTGACGTTCGCGCCCGATGGTCAAACGTTCGTGGCAGTGTTCACCGATGGTTCGGTGGTGATGTACGAAACCGCGACCGGCGACATCGTCGAGCGGTATTCCGGTCACCGGGCAGCGGTGTATTCGGTGGCGTTCTCGCCCGATGGCTCGGAGATGGTCACCGGGGCGGGCGACGGTACGGCGATTGTGTGGGACGTGTCGAGTGGGCGCGAAGTGATGACGCTGCGCGGGCATACCAACACGATCTACAGTGTGGCATGGTCGCCGGA
>JACSRG010000341.1 GCA_014879865.1 Anaerolinea sp. | reverse complement strand
ATGGCTTCTAAAACTTCAGAAGTGTTATTTTCTAGAAGCCCCCACATCGGAGTTTCATCAATGCGCGCGCTTGCCTCACCCGCTATCCACCTGATGAACCGCTTGAAGTATCCGCAGAAGTTTCTGCTCATCAGTATGCTCTTCGCGATCCCTTTGCTGATCGTGCTCACCCAGTTCCTCGTGAATCTGGAGTCCGACGTTCGTTTCAGCGCGGAAGAGCGGATTGGTCTAGAGTACAATGCACCGCTGATTGACCTGCTGGCACTGGTTCAGCGTCATGCGGCACTGATCAGCGCGGCGCGCAGCGGCGTCCCGAATCTCGACCCGGAACTTACTGCCACTCAGCAGGCTATCGCCGCGCAGGTTCAGCGGGTCGAGGCGATCAACGCTGAGCTAGGGGATCGGCTCAAGGTGTCACAGGATTGGGAACAAGTTCGTGAGGCACTCCCTGCCCTAGAAACCACCAGCGAGCAGCACCTTGCCATCAGCAGCGCGATTCTCGCCTTGATCACCCAAGTTGGGAACAACTCTAACCTGATCCTTGATCCTGACATCGACAGCTATTACCTGATGAACAGCGTCATCACCACCCTGCCGCTGACAACCGAGTATTTCAGTCAACTGCGCACGTATGGCGTCGCTGCCATCGCGCAGGGCGCTTTGTCCGACTCCGATCAAACGCGCCTGACCATCCTCGCGGGTCTGGCGGCGTCCGCCCTCGAAGCGAATATGCGCTCCTACCGCTACACGTTTGACTTTAACAGCACGGTCGCCGCGCAGTTGTCACCGGAAAGTGACGCGAACTACGCGGCGCTCAGCGCGCTTCTCGACCTGATCCGGCAAACCTTTGACGATCTTCCCGCTTCAAATCTGAGCGCGGCGGAGTACCTCGACCAATCAACCCGCGCCATCGACGGCAGTTTCGCGCTGTACAGCCAAGTGGCAGCAGAGCTGGATCGACTGCTTGATATTCGCATTTCGTCGATGGTGAACAACCGGGCGGTCATCCTCAGCATCACCGCGTTGACTCTTGCGGCGACGGTGTATATCTTCATCGGCTTCTACCTGTCGGTTCAGAAGACGATCAGCGCGATGCAAAGCGCCGCCGACAGCATCGTCAACCGCGATATGCCCGGCGACCTTGTGCTGGAAAGCCGCGATGAACTGGCGAAAGCGGCAGTCGCCTTCAATAATGTCGCCAAAAACCTCGATCTTGCGCGGCGCGAAGCGGTGGAAGCCACGCGCATGAAAGACCTATTCCTCGCGACGATGAGCCACGAGCTGCGCACTCCGCTCAATGCAATGATCGGGTTCGTAACCCTGATGCTGTACAGCGGGCAGTTGAACGAAGACAACACCCACATGGCAGAGCGCGCCTTTGCCAACACGCAGCGATTGCTCACCCTGATCAACAACATCCTCGACATATCG
Organism: Anaerolinea sp.; assembly: GCA_014879865.1. Taxonomy (GTDB): domain Bacteria; phylum Chloroflexota; class Anaerolineae; order Aggregatilineales; family Phototrophicaceae; genus Flexifilum. The sequence goes on along the minus strand of JACSRG010000341.1, from coordinate 5,217 downwards.
CGTATTGCCACCGGCGGCATGGATATTGTCCCCGGCGCTGTTTCACTCCGCGACATCGCGGCGGGATTGTTCAACGACCTCAAGCCGCAGGCAGACGAAAAATCTCTGCGTCTCGAACTGGTCTACGATGATCAAATTCCTAAGACGATCAACCATGACGAAACACGCCTGACCCAGATCGTGACCAATCTGGTCAGCAATGCGATCAAGTTCACCGAAAAGGGAACGATTACGATGGGATTCCGGCGGCGCGACGACCAGTTGATCATTCAGGTAAGTGATACCGGCATCGGTATCCCTCAGTCGAAACAGCACTTGGTTTTCGACGACTTTTTTCAGGTCGATGGATCATCGACCCGTAAGCAGCAGGGCGCGGGGTTGGGGCTGGCGATTGTCAAGCGGTTGGTGCTGCTGATGCGCGGAACAATCAGTGTGAGCAGCGAAGTCGATAAGGGCAGCACCTTTACGGTTGAAATCCCGCTTGACCTTCCCCCCTATGAAACAAATACCCCGATCAACCGCCTTGATCAGGTATTTGTTGACAGGCTGAACGCCCCCGGATCGGCGCGTTGACTGTGTCTTGCGGTAGTGTGCCTACTTCACATCGCGCCAGTTCGTCCCGACCGCTGCGTTCGCCTTGAGGGGCGCTTCAAGCTGAGCGGCATTTTCCATCACCTCGACCACCAGCGCCCGCGTGCGATCCAGTTCGTCTTCGGGGACTTCCAGCACCAGTTCGTCGTGAACTTGCAGGATCATCTTGCTGCTCAAGCGCTGATCGCGTAGTTCGCGGTGCAGCTTGATCATCGCCAGCTTGATGATGTCCGCCGCCGTGCCCTGAATCGGCATGTTGATCGCTTCGCGCTCGGCTGCCGCACGCTGATTTCCGCCCGCGTGCAGATCGGGGAACGTGCGCCGCCGCCCGTAGAGCGTCGTCAAATAGCCCTGCCGCCGCGCGAGATCAATCGTCCCATCGATGTAGAGCTTGACGTTCGGAAGCTGGCGGAAATACGTGTCGATGAACTCGCGCGCCTGCGGCAGCGTCAGATCGCTGTCACGCGCAAGGCGGAACGCGCCCATCCCGTACAAAATCCCGAAGTTGACGCGCTTGGCGAAGATGCGCTGTTCTTTGGTCACGCGCTCCAACGGCACGCCGTAGATCAGCGCGGCGGTGGTGGCGTGAATATCCTGCCCGTGCTCGAACGCCGCCAGCAGACTCGGTTCACGCGTGACGTGCGCCATGATGCGCAGTTCGACCTGACTGTAATCGACCGCCAGCAGTACGCGACCCGGCGGCGCGATGAATGCCCGCCGCACTTCCCGCCCGACTTCCGTGCGGATCGGGATGTTCTGCAAGTTCGGGTTGCTGCTGCTCAAGCGCCCGGTGCTCGCGCCGATCTGGTTGTATTCGGTGTGCAAGCGCCCCGTCCGCGCGTTGATCATCGCCGGGAACGCATCGACATACGTGCCTTTGAGCTTACTCAACTCGCGGTATTCGAGGATTTTGTCGATGATCGGGTGGTCGCCGCGCATGTTTTCCAGCACATCCGCCGCCGTCGAGAAACCATGCGTCGTCTTGCGGACGCCCTGCGGCGACAAACCGAGCTTGCCGAACAGCACGTCGTTCAACTGCTTCGGGCTGTTGATGTTGAACTTGCCGTAGCCGCCCGTCAATTCGTAGATTTCGTTCTCAATCGCCAGCAGCAGTTCGCTCAGCCGTGTGCTCAAGTCGAGCAGATAGGGTGTATCCAACTGCACACCGGTCTGCTCGATGGCGGCGATCACCGGGACGAGCGGCATTTCGATCTCGTCCATGATGAAAGCCGGTGGGCGTGCCGGGACGTGCCAGAGCGGATCGGCGTCCGGGTCGCTCGACTTACGCTGAAGTTCCGGGCGAATCGCTTCTACAAGGCGGTAGGTCATAGCGGCATCATCGCCGGCATACGGCGCGGCACGCTCGACCGCGACCCGATCCATCGTGATCTGGTTCTTGCCCGTGCCGATCAACTCGTCGATATTGGTCATCTGCAAATTCAGGCTTGACCGCACCAAGCGCTTCAAGCCGATCTCCCCGCGCGAGTCGTGCAGCCATGCGCCGATCATCGTGTCAAACCGGATCGGCGTCACGTCGATGCCGTGCCGCTGCAAGACGACCAGATCGTACCCGGCGTTGTGCGCGTACTTGGGAATATTCGGGTCGGTCAGCGCCGGACGGAGCGCGGCGGCGACTTCTGCCAGCGCAAGCTGCTCTCCGCGCTGATGCCCGACCGGGATGTAATACGCCCGTTCGCCATCGCACGAAAGCGAAATCCCGACCAAATCTGCCGTTAGTTGATCCGTGCCAGTCGTCTCGGTATCAAACGCGATCCCGCTTGACGCGCTCAATGCCCGTGCCAAGTCCGCCAGTGCCGCCGGGGTGCTGACGATCTCGGTCGGCACAAGCGACTGTACCGGCTCGGCGGGCGTTTCTTCGGCGCTCGTCAGCATGTCGAACAGACTCATTTGCTCCTGTTTGGTGCGCTTGGCGGGCTTGACGCCGTCTTCATCGCCGCGCGCGCGGATGCGCCCCAACTGGGCAAACAGGCTGTTGAATTCCAAGTCACGGAACAACGCTTCGACCTTCGCGCGGTCGAAATCATGCGAAACACATGCCTCAAGCTGGAGCGTCACAGGCAAGTCGCGCATGATCGTCGCCAGTTGGCGGCTCAAAAACGCCGAGTCGCGCCCGGCTTCCAGCTTCTTTGCGACCGCGCCCTTGAGCTCGTCCAGATGCGTGTAAATCGCTTCGAGCGTGCCGTACTTCTGGATCAAATCGGTGGCGGTCTTTTCGCCGACGCCGGTCACGCCGGGGATGTTATCCGACGAGTCGCCGACCAGCGCTTTATAGTCGATCAATTGCAGCGGCTCGAAACCAAACCGTTCGCGGAAGCGCGCCAGATCGTAGAGTTCGGCGGGCGCTTTCGGCTGCGAAGTCGAATAGCGCACGGTCACACCGTCGGTGATCAGTTGGAACAGGTCGCGATCTCCGGTGACGATGCGCACATCCACGCCCTGCGCCTCGGCTTGCAGCGAGATCGTCCCGATGATGTCGTCGGCTTCCGTGTTCTCGCGGATCAGCACGGGGATGTTGAACGCCTCGACCAGCGTTTGAATCTGCCCGATCTGCGTGTTGAGATCGTCGGGCATATCCTCGCGGTTGCCTTTGTATTCCGGGTAGATTTCTTCGCGTCCGCTCAAGCCCGCGTCGAAGGTCACGGCGATGTAGGCGGGCTTATCTTTCTCCAGAATGTCCATGAGCGCCTTCGCGAAACCGAAGATCGCGCTCGTGGGTTTGCCGCCGCTGGTGGTGAACGAATTCGCCTTGCCCATTGCGAAATAATGACGGTACGCCAACGCGTGACCGTCCAACAGGTAGAACATCGGGCGCGAGGTCATAGCATCCCCTGAAAGACAGAGTCGAAAGTGAAAAGTGAAACGTTGAAAGTAGACCGCTACCCCCTACTTTTAACTTTCAACTCGTCACCTTCGACTAACCGAACGTTTGAGCTAGATTATAACCTATTCTCAGCCCATCCGCTCGAAATTGATGAACTGCTGAATCTCGTCTACGTCGAGCGAGCGCCCCGGCGCGACGACCAGATAACCATCCGACCACAGCAGATCGGGGTCAAGGTCGGCGTTCTGCTTATGTGCGATCTCCGCCGAGCGCCGCTTGAGGTCACGGATGATCTCGTAAGGCATGGTATCGCCGGGGACATCCGCCAGCAGGTACAGGTAATCCTCTTCGGCGCGCAGATCGTTGATCACCCAACCGCGTTCGCCCAACTGCACGCGCAGCGCCGAGCGAATCGCCTGCCCGACTTTGCCGTCGAGCGTCTGCGCCGGGTCATCGACCAACCAGACGAAAGTGTACGGCGTGCGCGCGCCCACATCGACGGGTTCGAGCAGCATCAACTGCGGCAAGTCCAGTTCGACGGGCGGCGGTTCGGGGACGCTGTGCAGCGCCTCTGCCAAGCGCGCGCCCTGCCGCCGGATGTCGCGCAGCGGCGTGGTCGAAGCGAACACCAGCGACAGGATCAAGTCGTCGTCGGTGCGCGCAGAATACAGCATGTAGTTCTTCGGGCTGTCCGTCGCGCTGACGAAGCGAATCTGTGAGCCAGAGGGGATGCTCGTACCGTCCATCGGGATGAACGGGCGCAGTTCCAGAATCTCGTCTTCCGCCAACTGCCCCGCATAGGCGACGATTTCGCCCCTGCGCGTCAACACGGTCGCCTCGGCGGTGAGTTCGAGCGACGCCTCGGTCAAATTCAGCGCCAACTGTGCGATGCGCGGATCGTCGGCGGCTGCCGAAAGCGGAACGGGCGCAGCGGGCATGGACATCTCTTCGAGCGGCGGCGGCATCGGGATTCGCCCCACCGTGAACTCGTAACGTTCCGGCGCGTAAGGCTCTGGCTCATCTTCCACCACCTCGAACGCCGCCAGCAGTTCAAACGACGTGTTGAAATTCTCGGCGGTGAATGACGGGAATTCCGGTAGTTCGTCCGGCACGCGTTCGGGCAGGTTTTCCGGCAGATCGAAGGGCGCGTCAAACGGCACTTGAGCGGGCGTAGGCTGCTTCGGGTACGGTTTGGTATAGCTTTGCGTTTCTTCGTGCTGATCTTCGACCGGCGCTTCTTCGCGGCGGGCGGACGGTGACTCCAGCCATTGTGTTTCTTCCGGCAGCGACTCGATAGGCTGCGCGGCAGATGGAATCGTCAGTTGATCGACAAAGCGGCTGTCATAATCGTCGCCTACGGCTTCCGGTTCGCCGAACGGCTCGAAGTCCGGCACTTCGGCTTCGTCAAAGCTGAAGTCATATTCTGCACGCTTGGCTTCAACCTCGGGCAGGACTTCCGGCAGGAAATCTGGTTCGCTCGTCATGAAACCGCTTGTGTCGGCGGCTCCACCGCGCGTTTGGCTTTCCCTGATCCACGAGGGGAGCGGCTGTACACGCGGACGATGTCGCGGAAGCTGCCGCTCGATATTCGAGAGCAGTTCCTCAAGCGAGAAGCCTTCTTTCGCGACCGATTGTTCCAACGCCTGCTCAAGAATCTGCTTGGCAGGCGAAGTCTCGGATTTTTCGAGCGGTGGCAGCTCGTCAAAATTGAAGTCGAAGTCCGGGCGCTTGGGCGCGGCGGCGCGCTGCGGCTGCACGAATGCGTCTGGATCGACTACCGGCGG
>JACSRG010000174.1 GCA_014879865.1 Anaerolinea sp. | reverse complement strand
AACGGCGTGCATGACGTGAGCTTCACGATTCATCGCGGCGAGGTTTTCGGCTTGGGCGGCATGGTCGGATCAGGACGCACCGAGATCGCGCGGGCGCTGTTCGGCGTAGATCGTCCTACCGGCGGCGAGATTATGCTCAACGGGCGCGCTGTCCGTTTCGCCAATCCGGTGCAGGCGATTGCGGGCGGAATCGGCATGATCCCCGAAAACCGCAAGTCGGACGGCTTGTTCTTCAACTTCGAAGCGCCGCGCAATATCACGATTTCGCGCCTGCAAGCCCTGTTGAGCGGCGTCTTCTTGAACCCCGGCAAAGAAATCAACATCGCCCGCGGCTACGTGCGCAAGTTGAGCGTCACGCCGACGGCGATGGAAAAATCGGTCAAATTTCTGAGCGGCGGCAACCAGCAGAAGGTCGTGATCGCGCGCTGGTTGTTCTCGCAGGCGCAAGTCCTCATTCTGGACGAGCCGACGCAGGGCATTGACGTCGGCGCGAAGCTCGACGTGTACAACGTCATCAACGAACTGACCGCGCAGGGGATCAGCGTTCTGCTGATCAGTTCGGATTACCCCGAACTGCTGGCGATGAGCGATACCATCGCCATCGTCCGCGATGGGCGTATTCTGCATACCGCGCCCGCTTCCAGCCTGACCCAAGTGCAGCTTCTCGCGATAGCGTCCGGCGTGCAAACGGACGCCGCGTAAACGTAAACTGTGAACAATAAAGGATTGTTAGGATGACCGGTGTGCTCAAACTATTACGTTCTCAAGTGATGGGTCCTTTGCTGGCGTTCCTGCTGGTGATGCTGATCGTCAGCCTAACGACCAACCGCTTCTTGCAGCCGCAGAACCTATCCAACGTCTCGCTTCAGGTGAGCAGCGTGGCAATCGCCGCCGTCGGCGCAACACTGGTCATCCTCACGGGCGGCATTGATTTGACTCCCGGTGCAGTCGTCGCCCTGACCGCCTGCACGGGCGCGATCCTCATCCGCAATCAGCACATTCCGGTTCCCATCGCGGTGCTGCTGCTGCTGGGGCTTGGCGCGCTGATCGGCTTGATCGGCGGGTTCTTAAGTACGTACGGGCGCATCCCGTCGTTTATCGCCACGCTGGCACTGATGGGCATTATTCGCGGGATCGCCTTCCTGATCACCGGTGGCACGCCGATCATGAGCGTTTCGGAAGACCTCGAACCGCTGTTTTACGGCAACCTCGCCGGAATCCCCCTGCCCCTGATCTACGTGCTGCTGCTCTACAGCCTCGTCTTCATCCTGCTGCGCTATACTCGCACCGGGCGCGCGATCTACGCGGTCGGCGGCAACGAGTCTGCTGCGCGTCTGTCCGGTATCGCCGTCGAACGCACCCGCCTGCTGACCTTCGTCATCGCGGGCATGACTTCGGCGCTGGCGGGTATCCTGACAATGGCGCGCTTGAATTCCGGTTCGCCCAACTATGGCGTGGGTACGGAACTGCAAGCCATCGCGGCGGCGGTGATCGGCGGGGCAAGTCTCGCGGGCGGTCACGGCAACATCATTTCGACGCTGTTAGGGGCGCTGACCGTGCAGGTCGTGCAGAATGGCTTGAACCTGAATACCGTCCCGGCATCTTGGCAGGATATTACGCTCGGCGGGATCATCATTCTCGCCGTCGGGCTGGATATGTGGCGCAGCAGCATCAGTCATGTCGCATCGCGAATCAGTGCGCTGGTGGTTCCCAAACGTCCGGTTGCGAACCCAACGCCGGAACCTACCCAACCGATCACCAAATCCTAAAGGAGAACAGGATGTACACCTACGGACGGAAACAGGGCTGCCGCGTCAGCCTCGACTACACCTACAAGGGCATGAAGATCGCCTATCTCGAAAACGAACTACTGCGCGTCGGCGTGCTGCTCGACAAAGGCGGCGACATCTTCGATTTCACGTACAAACCGCGCGATCTTGACTTCATGTGGCAGTCGCCCATCCCCATGCAAAAGCCGTTCGTGGCAACCAGCGCCCTCCCCGAAGGCGCGTTCCACGATTACTACTATGGTGGCTGGCAGGAAGTGCTGCCGTCGGCGGGGTGGGCATCCGAGCCGTACATGGGAACATATCAAGGCTTGCACGGCGAACTGCCGCTGCTCCCCTTCGAAGCCTCTATCGTCGAAGACAGCGCCGAGCTGGTCAGCGTGAAAATGCGCGTGTCGCTCTACCGCACCCCGCTCACGCTCGAACGTACACTCACGCTCAAACGTGGTATGGCATCGCTGTTCATCCACGAAAAGCTGATCAATCAGGCGGAAATCGACTTCGCCATCATGTGGGGACATCACCCGGCGTTCGGCGTGCCGTTCCTCGACGAAAGCTGTGTCGTCCACACGCCCGCCAGCAAGGTCGAAGTGCTGGCGTTCCACCCGAACGGGTTGTGGCAGCCCGGCGGCGACTACGACTTCCCGAATGTTCCCCTCAAGACGACGGGACAATTACAGGACATCTCCCGCGTTCTGCCCAAGTCGAACAAATCGGTGGATGTGGTGTTCTTCAAAGAATTGAGCGAAGGCTGGTACGGCTTAACCAACCAGAATCAAGGCGTGGGTTTCGGCATGGCGTGGGACAAAGACCTGTTCAAGTATCTGTGGATGTGGCAGGTCTACGGCGGGCACGACGACTATCCTTGGTATGGTCGTACCTACAACTGCGCGCTTGAACCGTTCACGAGCTATCCGCCCACCGGGATCAAGAACGCAATCGAAAACGGCACGGCGAAGTTCCTGCGTCCGCTCGAAGTCCTCGAAACCGATCTGGTCGCCGCCGCCTATGAAGGTCAGGGCGTCAGCCGCATCACGCTTGACGGTCACGTCAGCGGGATTTAGCCTACCCACAAAATACGGGGGCATTCGCCAGCCGAATGTCCCCGTAGCGTCACTGCAATTACGTTCGTGGCGCAATATCGATCTGCTGCCGCAGCTTGATCACGCTGTCGCCGGGGAAATACCCTTTGCCGAGCGACATCAGCGGATAGACCAACGTGCGCGGACCGATCAAACAACCGGGATTCAACACGCAGTTGCACCCGGTTTGCACATCATCCCCCAGAATTGCCCCCAGCTTCGCCAAGCCGGTGTCGTACACCTGACCATCCAACGTGAAGCGGATCGTCGGGCGCTTCTTCGTCGCTTTATCCTTGAAGGAGTTCACCGGCAGGTTCGATAGTTTCGTGCCTGCGCCGAGATTCGCGCTGCGTCCTACGATGCTGTCGCCGAGGTAGGCAAAGTGCGGCGCGTGCGCGTGTTCGAGCATGACCGTGTTTTTCAACTCAGTCGTGTGCCCGATCACGACCCCATCGCCAAGCACGACATTGCCGCGCAGGTACGCACCCTGCCGGATCTCACAGTGCTTGCCGATGACAACGGGACCCTTGATATACACTCCCGGCTCGATCACCGTGCCTTCGCCGATATAGATGTCATCGCCTTCGAGGACAGTCGTTTCGTGTACGCGAAGCCCGCTGGTGGTCGGTCGATGGGTCGTCTGCAAACACTGTTGGACGTAGTCCTCGATCACTTTGACCGCGTCCCAGACGAATTCGGTATTCGCGAACAGAGCGGCGTGCTCTGTTGCTTCGAGAGAGAAGAAGTCTCCCGCTTGCAGCATAATTGATGACCTTTCTAGGTTGGAGATCAACGGGTCATTTGCCGACCGTCGGCAAGGTGATCGTTTGCGCCTGCTCTAGGTCTTGCGGTGTGCCGATGGGAACCCAGAAGTCGGTGCGAATCACCTTGATGGGCACTTGCTGCGACAGGTAATTGACATAATCCGTGATCTCATACTCGCCGCGACTCGATTTCTGTATATCGTAATCGAAGATTTGCCGTGTGAGCTTATAGACTCCGATGTTGACATACACAGGCGGCGGGTAAAGCCCTGCTTCTGGCTTTTCGTGAATCCGCACGAATTTCTGATCTTCGGTGCTGACGATCACGCCCCATTTCGGCGCATCGTCACGCAGCGCCGCCATGATCGCCGCGCCCTGCTCTTTCATCCCCCACAGCGCAACCGGATCATACAGATCATCCCCGTTCATGACGATGAATTCATCGCTCGTCAAAAGCGGCTGGCAGCACTGTACCGCGTGCCCCGTGCCGAGTGGTTCGGGAAGCTGCTCGACGATTTCGTAATCTTTGAAGATGTCTTGCTGCTCCATATACGCGATGATCTGTTCTTTGAGGTACTTGACCACGACGATCACGCGATCCGCGACGCCGTCCAAGCCCAGCAACGTGCGCTCCAAGATGGGGCGTCCCTGCACCGTGAGCAGCGGTTTCGGCGTGTCGTTGGTCAGCGGACGTAAGCGTGTGCCCTTCCCGGCAGCTAGAACGATGGCATCCATGAGAGTCCCTTATCCTTTATGCGTTACCTGCAAGATCGCTGATGTCGATGCGATCAAAGCCGCGCAGGGTGTCTACGAGAACGTTCCGATAAACGTCAACATCAGCCGCCGTCTTGCCTTCGATGCGAATGCTGAGTACCGGTTCGGTGTTGCTTGAGCGAACGACAAACCACCCGTTCGGGAAATTGGCGCGTATCCCGTCCAACTCAATGATGTCTGCCTGTCCGCCGAGATCATGCCGGAGCGCCGCCAGCACGTCGGCGACGATGTCGGCGCTGTACGGCAGGCGGTAAACCTTCGAGCTGACATAGGTCGGCAGTCGTGAATCGAGTTCCGCGAGCGTGTCGGTCGTGTGGCTCAAGACCTGAAGCAGCTTGCCGGCGGCGAGATACGCATCGTCAAAGCCGAAATAATCTTCCGCGAAGAAAATATGTCCGCTGATCTCCCCGGCGAGGATGGCATTCGTCGCCTGCATCTTCTCTTTGATCAGCGAGTGACCGGTCTTCCACATGATGCCTGTGCCGCCACTCTGGCGCACGGCATCGAAAACCGTCTGACTCGAAGTGACATCGGCAATGATCGTCGCCCCCGGGTTTCTCGACAGCGCGTCCTGTGCCAGCAGCGCCAGCATCCGGTCAGGGCGGATGATCGCGCCCCGTTCATCGACCGCCACCACGCGATCCGCATCACCATCGAAGATCAGTCCGATGTCGGCGCGCTGGTCAACGACCAGTCGTCTCAGCTCGCTCAAATTCTCCTCGTGTTGGGGATCAGGCGAATGAGACGGAAAGCGACCGTCCAGCGTTTGATTGATCGCGATCAGGTCATGCTGCCAGTGGTTTCTAAACAGCAGTTCGGTGTACAGCCCGGACGTGCCGTTCCCGCAATCGACGGCAACACGCAGACGCCGCCCCATCGCAACCTTGCGGCTGACCGCGTCCAGATAGGTGACGACTGCCCCGGCTTCAACTTCTCGCTTGCCCTGACCGACCGCGAACTGCCGCGACTCCGTGAGCCGGTAAATCGACTGGATGGCTTCGCTGTGCAATGCCTGCACCCCGACACACAGCTTAAACCCGTTGAACTCCGGGTCGAGGTGACTGCCGGTGATCATGATTCCGGCAGTGCGCTTTGAAGCCGCGTACCAGTACAGGTTCGGGGTCGAAACTGTCCCAAGATCGATCACGTCCACGCCGACGCTCAGCAACCCCTCCGTCAAGTGCGTCCGCAGGCGCTCCGATGACAAGCGATTATCCGCGCCGACGTATGTGGACATCACGCCTAACTGCTCGACAAAATACGTGCCAATGGCGCAGCCTAACGTCACGATGTCAGAGTCGGCGAAGTCCCGATCCGCATTTCCCCGAATATCGTAACGTTTGAATACGCTGCGTGATAAGCTCATGTTTCACCCTAGTTTCTCAGAGATAAGCCCGCTTGCCCCCATGATCGCACACGGGTTCGCCGCACGCAAGACAGGCGCACGCTGACTATCGAGGCTTAATCTGGCGTGCACCTGTTTTCTCATCAACCCATACTTTAGAGGGGCAATATTTCGGCGGACTTCATTAAGAGGACAGCGGTTCATGAGCAAAGTTATCGTGGTCACGGGCAGCACGTGCGGTATCGGCTATAGGTTGGCGCTCAGCCAGCGTGGACATCTGGATCAACAATGCCGGGCTTGATATTGATCAGAAACCGCTGTGGGAACTCCCGCCCGTGAGCCGGTGCCGCTGGAGCTGTCGCTGCCACTGGCGCGCCAGCTCCTCGACGCCATCATCCCGTTACAGCGAGCCTACCTGCCGGAACGCTTTCTGTAGTCACGGCACGCTGATGCGCGCACAGACGTGCGCCGCCGTGCGCGTCGGCGATTGACCGCTCACGCAAACTTCATAATCGCCAGCCAGCACGACGGACTGTCCGTCTTCGGTTACGGATGCGAACGCCTTGCCGTTCAGGTCGAATATCACCGACTGCTGTTCGCCCGCGTCAAGCTGCACACGCTGGAAACCGCGCAGCGCCCAGCGGGGAGCGCGCGTGCCCGGCGGTGACAACCGGCGAACGTAGACCTGTACAACTTCAGCGCCTGCCCTGCTGCCCGTGTTGGCGACCTCAACCGTCACGCGCACGCGTCCGTCTGGCGCAACCGATTCGGCGCTCAGGCTCAGCGCCGCGTACTGAAACGTCGTGTAGCTCAACCCGTAGCCGAACGGATACAAGACCTCGCCGTCAAAATAGCGGTAGGTGCGACCGCGCATGTCGTAGCTGTGGAAATCCGGCAGATCATCGGT
>JACSRG010000321.1 GCA_014879865.1 Anaerolinea sp. | reverse complement strand
GAACCGCTGCCCGATGCAACGGATACCGCGCCGCCGTTTTTCGGCTGGTATCGCTTCGAGTCGGACTACCCGACATTGCGCTATGCCCCGCCGTGGACGCCCCGCCTGTCGCACTTCGCCAGTCGAGGGCAGTACCACCGCACCGAAGGCGCTTACGACACTGCCACCTTCATGTTTGAGGGCGAAGGGCTACGTGTGCGCTACGTCGCGGCACAGAACATGGGCATGTTCGAGATTGTCGTCGATGGCAGGGTGCTGGAAACCATTGATGCCTACGCGGACGAACTACGCTTTCCCGTCACCGAAGTCTACTTCGTCGGGACTGGGACGCATCAGCTTGACATTCGTGCTGTCGGGCGCAAGAACAACGCGAGCGAAGGCTACGTCGTCGGGTTGGATGCGATTGAGGTGTTTCGCGGTGACGCCAATACACTCATCATTCCACCGCCTATCTTCACTGATACACCCACGCCCGAACCGCAGCCCGCTGCGCGGATCGAACTCGTGGGTGCGCCACCGACCGTGCAACCGACGGGCACGCCAATTCCGCCGCGTGTGGTTACCGCAGAGGTAGTGATCGCTTATGACGAGAACGGCAATCGCACGGTCGATCCGGCGGAGGGAGTCGCGGGTATTTCGGTGCGCGTGGTCGAGATCAACACCAACCGCGTGATCGCCAGCGGTTTCACGGACGCACGCGGCTATGTCGCCTTCGAGGTCGTCACCGATGCGCCTGCCCAGATCGTCGTCCCGTACTTCGGTGAAACGTGGCAAGTACAGCGCGGCGGCAACAACACCGCGCCCGCCTACACACTCCTGCTCACACCAGGCAATCAACCCGGCTTGATCCCCTAGAGGTGCTGATGAAGAAATCTTATCTGCTTATCCCGATTCTGTTGGGCTTGGCGGCGCTGGCGTGTTCCGGGACACTGACCGGGATCACCGACGCACCGGTGTATGTCTGCCCAACGCCCATCGTCCTCACGCCGACACCGCTGCCGACGTTCGTGCCGATCCCCGGCTATCCGACGCTCGTCCCGTTCCCGACCGCGCTGCCGCCACCAACGGTCACACCGTATGCCATCCGTCCGCCTGACCCGTTCTATCAAGGCGACGCCGTGTTCAGCCGCAGTCCGCAGTCAGCTCGTTTTCGGCTGATGAACATCTACACCGTGAACACTCCCGCCGGGCGCACCATCGCCGTATGGGAAATAGAAATCAAGAACCTGAGCGGGGGCAACTACGACGTGTTTCCCGCCTATCAGAGCTATGTCAGCCAGCTGGTGGGCGGCGCGACCGGAACATGGGGAGCATCCAGCGATGCCGCTGTCGATGCGGGGCTGACCGTGACCTATGAAGCAGTCGGTCTTGCGCCGAGTGCAACGCAGACCTTCACGCTCGCCGCCTTCATTCCCTATGGTGCTGCGCCCGACCGCATCACCTTCATGCTTGATCCGACGACCCGCCCGACACCGCCGCCACGTCTGCCGGGCAGCAATGCGCTCGTCTGGCGGACGGAAACCAATCCCTACTGTGGCAGCACGATTGCGGACCCGCCTGCGGGCATCCTGCCGCCTCCCTAGCGAAAGGAAGAACGAATGCCGATTGTTGACGATGTGCTGAACGGGCTGCAAATCCAGATCGACACCCTCTGGTGGAACCTGATGTTTTCATTGGCAGGGATGGGTTGGAGCTTGCAGCGCGCCTTTCTGATGATGGGGTACACCATTGAACTGATGAACCAGTGGTTGATCGACAATGCCTTCACGCCGCTGATCACCCAGACCAACGCCAGCTTGCAGGTCGCTGTCAGCCTCGCATTTGTGGTTGCGCTGCTGGTGTTGGGCGTGACCTATTTACTGGCGGCGTTCGCCCGGATGCGAATTGTTGAGCCGAAGAGTGCCATCGCCTGGTATCTAGCGGGTGCGCTCTTTTTCACGTTGGGACCGAGCTTGTATCAAGGTATGAGCGATTTCCGCCGTACCTTGTCGAGCGCTTTCTACGCCAGCAGTTTGAGCGGATTGTCGGCTGCGACCGGATCGGCGTTTGATTCTCTCGACAGCGTGAGCAGCAGCGATATGGGCATTCTCAACCTGTGTGACAATTTTGGGTCATACATGCCCGTGTGGAACTACACGATTGATGGCTTGGATGTCGCGTTTGCGTATCTGCGCGCTGATGGCATCGACTTGATGGGTTATCCATCCACACCGCGCGACCCCTACTGCCAGCCACATACGCCCGACCCGGCGACAGGGTTATGGACGGCGGGCAGTGTCCCGTGGGAGTGGCGGCGTCCAGGTTCTTTCTTCGCCAATGACCGCGATCCAATCTTTTTTCCTGCCATGACCGCGCTCGAACGCGCCGACTCGATTGCCATGGCATCGGCGGCGCAGGGGCGTTTGCTCACCGCGTGGCCGCTTATCCTGTTCGGCGTGACCGAGCAGCTGGTCTACCTGCTGCTGACCATCGCGCAGGGGCTAACTTTTATTTCTTTCGGTGTGGCGATCCTCTTTGCGTTTTTCAAGAAGACCGAGGTCATCGCCCGCTCCATCATCGACCTGTGGATCGAACTGATCATCCAAACCGTCGTGATCGCGCTGATTCAATCGCTCGTCGTGACGTTCTTCCTCGCGGGGACGGCAAGTGGCAACGGCATTGTTGTCTTAGGTGTGGGCTTGATCTGCCTGATCTTCATGGTGATTGTACTGTTCAGCGGCGTGAAAGCGGTCTGGAACTCGTTCAACCGGCTGTTCAACGCCTTTGGTCAGGCAACCGGTGGCGCGGTCATCAGCCCTGGCACTGCAACCGTGATGACCGCAGCAGGAGCCGTTGGCGCGGTGGGTATCGCAGCAGGAGCAGGCGCACTCGTTTCATCAGCAGCGGGGAGTGCCGTCAGTGTCGGCTCGAATACACTCGCAGGGATGACTGCGTTGCAAAGCGGGGCGACCCCGGCACAGGCGGCAGGTTTGACCTTTGGCGGGGTGCAACCGCTGGCGGACGCGGCGCGGACCTTTACGCGCCTGCCCAGTTTGCGCGGGACGGCACTCGGCGACGCGGCGGAGCAGTTCACGGAAGGCGCAGTCACGCGCCGTGTGGTACGCGATATCCCAGTCGCAGGTAGGGTGCTTGGACCGATGGTTGGTGCGACGCTGCTCACCAACTATGACCCGGAGAAAGCAGAGTACGACGACAAAGGACGGTTAATCGGACGCCCCATGCTCGTCCCGGCGGTCGGAGCAAGGCTCGAGGCGCTGACCTATCCGCGTGGCAAGCAGCCGAGCAAACGCGCGGCAGACGAGGAACTCGACTGGATCGAGGATGACGACGGCGAACTGTATCCCGGTTTCACACCCGTCAATCGCAAGCGCGTGGGCACGTTTACACCCGTCGCGCCTACGCCAACAGAGGCGTCTGCCGATGAAGAAATTGCCCGTGAGCGCGAAACCTATGCCGATGATATGCGCAGTGAAGAGATGGAAGCACACCTCTCCGATGTGGCGCGTTCCACGTCTGGCACGAGTGGAAGCAAATCCGAATCGGATCAGATTGAAGGCGCTGCCAGTCGGCTGGAACGGAGCGCAGAGGCGTTGGAACGTGCCGCCGGGACAATGGCGGGCAGCTTGCGCGTGAGCGGCAGCGCCGATGTCGCAGGTGTCATGGGCGATGTGATGCGGCTGCTCAATGGACGCGGCGCGGGTGGCGTCGATCACCTGACCGTCGGCGGCTTGATGGCACAGGCGGTCGGCGTTACCCCGCTCAACGATGGCAAACCACCAGTGCGCGATGATCTGGCGCGCTTTGGTCTGTTCGTGGACAACGCAGCCCGCTTGGGACTGACGCCGGAACAGACGGAGCGGGTTGGGCGGGAAGTCAAGGAAACCCCGGATCGTCGGATGACGGCAGACACCCGCAGCGAACTGGTTGAAGGCGCGGTCGCAGCGGGGCGGTCGCATGAAGAAGCGGAACGGGAGGTCAACCGTTTGGAGATCGCCGCCCGCCTGCTGCCCAACGAGATCACCTCCCATGGTTCGATGCCAGTGCCGTCGATAGCGAATCTCACCGAAGGTATTACGGTTGCGCCAGAAGTGAAAGTCGAACCGATCATCACGATTGAAGCAGACAACAGTGCCACCGACTACGATGAAGCAATGCGCTCAAGCGCGTCGATGAGTGGGAGCGAAAATATGGTAGGAGGGAGCAATCAATGAGTGACGTGCTGCGGTATCACACGTTAGAAGCACTCCGGGCACTCTCGCTCGATGAGCTGCGTTCCTTGTGGGAACTCGTACCCACTGACAGGCAGCGTGCCTACCGCGCTGCCTATGACCGAGAAGTCAAGACGGCAGGCGCAGAAGGGTCAGATGCGAAAGAGCGCAAAATCGCCTTAGCACTGCTGAAACGCTATCACGAGTCGGCGCTCGTCCCGATTGGGCTGCGCTGGGCGCGTGCGCCGAAACGAGTGCAGGATGCGGCGGAGCGCGGAGCGGGCTTCGACAGCCTAGAAGACAAAACGGCGGCGAAAAACAGCAAGCCATCGGGCAAAGTGCTTGCCATCATTGGAGCGCTGATGATCGGCATGATCGCGCTGGTGCTATTGCGCGGCGGAGGCAGCGGCGGTGTTGAAACCACGCCCGAAGTCGATGTGACCGTGACGCTCCCCGGTGGTGTGACGCCGACGCCGCTAGCGCTTGAGGCGCAAGATGAGGTGATCGATGGCGGCGATATCAGCCGCGCGCCTTTCTACCCGATCAATCTGCAAATCACAGTAGCGGACAGCGCTACGCCCCGTGTATGGGTGGTGCAGCGTCGGGCAGTGCGGGCATCTGAATGGAACTTCGACTCAAACCCGGACACCGCCTCCTACCTGAATGGGATGAGCGTGCGTCCAGTCATAGGCATTCCATGGTCAGAGGATAACGCGGCATGGTTCGCACAGATTGCAGAGGGCGCAGAATTCCGCTTGCAGATGAACACGGGCGCGATCCTCACCTTTGCTTTCGAGGACAAGCGCGAGGTTCGACGCAGCGACACGGGCATCTTCCGACAGGTTAATCCGGGCTTGGTCTTGCTGCTGCTGGGTGAGACGGATGATGAAGGGCTACCGACCGGAACACGCACGCTCGTCACCGCTGCCTATCCCACCGAACAGGAACTTGGGCGCATGGGCGAACTGATTGGCGTGCTGGCACAGCCAGCGATTGCCGTTACTCCAACACCACTACCAACGAATACACCCACGCCGATCCCGTTCATCGGATTGGACGTGCAGATCGTGAGTGTCACCACGAGCGAGGGGCAGATCACGACGCGACTGCGGCTCTACAACGGGGGGAGTTCAGCCGTGCCGATCACACCAGACGACCTTTGGCTGGCGCTTGGCTTTGCGGAAAATCCACCGGGACCCCGCTCACCAGCGGAAGGGCTGACACCCTTCGATCTGTTGTCAGGTCAGGCTGCGGACATTACGCTGATATGGTTGTGGCAGGGTGAACCGTATGCCAGTCTAGGCATCGGGGAGTATCGCTTTGCCATCCAATTTGATAGCAATTGAAGCCGCTTGCCCTCATCAAGAGGGCAAGTTTCATTTGCGCTCTGGAAGCAGACCACTAGAATAGAAATTCTGGTCGTCAGGGAGATTTGAGTGTCAAATGCCTGAAAAACCGGTTGTATGCCCCAAATGTGGTCAATTCGATGCCATACGCAAGGTAAGTTCCATCGTCGCCGAAGGAACTACGTTCACAGAAAATAGTGGTCTTGGCATGGCATTTTCTAAAAAAGATGTCCAGTTTTTTGATGCACTCGGACGATCATATGCTCGTTCTGGTTTAGCCTCAGCGCTATCCCGACCACAAAAACCAAGCGAACCATCGGATCAGGGATGTATCAGGACACTACTGCTTACTCGTGTCGGCTGTACATTGATCATTCTGACGATCATCGCGGCTGCCGGAGTCTGTTCGTTCCCATTTTTGTACAGTACGTACCGGGAGAACCCAATACTTTTCTTGATTCCGTTTATCGCATTCGTAGTAGTGGGCATCGTATTGACGCGGTGGATACTACTTTCCCTGCGACGCGAGAGCCGCACTACAAGCCAGAAGCAGACAGAATATCCGTTACAACTTCAGAACTGGGAACGCGCTGTGCAGAGGTGGGAACATCTTTACTACTGCTACCGAGACGATGGCGTGTTCTTGCCGTCGCAGCCACGCCTTGTTCCGCTGAACGATATGCAATTGTTTCTATACACTGCGGACAAGAAAAAACAGCAGGTATAGTCAAAAGTCTGATTTGAACTGGCGCGAAAAACCCTTCATAACCCTACATACCGTTCATGCTTCCCCGTGAGGGCATGTAGGGTTTTTGGTTCGATCTACTGACTGAAATTTTTCTTCGCAAACCTGTAAAACTACCAACCCTCAACTGAAATTTTCCAGAAGTTCGCCACCTCCACTTTGCTACCCTGAGAACGTGTCAGGGTGAAGCAATTTCGTGCCGGATGACCCCACCACGCGAACGCGCTGTCTCTAGAGCAGTCGCCAGAACGTCATCGCGCACACCCTCTTCATCCCGACGCACTTGTTTCCTACTTCAAGGAGCTGCGCTCGTGGATTTGAGTACCGCTATTCAGGATTTGTTCGGAGATATTCGGGATGTCGCCCA
>JACSRG010000912.1 GCA_014879865.1 Anaerolinea sp. | reverse complement strand
GTCAGCATCTCACAGGTGATCGCGCTGGCGCTGGGCGTGGCAGTCGCCAGTGACGCGAACGGCGTGGGTGTGCTGCTGATCGCCGGGGAAGGCGTGATGGTCGGCAGCACGGCGTGACGCGCACTTTCGCCGGTATTGGCAGGGGTGTTGGTGGGCATGAGCGTTGCCGTCGCAGCTTCTTCGGTCGCTTCCGCTGGCAGCGCGAACCCGGCAGGCGCAGCGGGGAAGCTGTTCGGCGTCGCCTGCACCGTCGTCCCGGCGGTATCGCCGCCCTGTCCAAACGCGGCGAAATTTCCGGCAGCGGCTGACGCCGCGCTGACCGATGTATTCGGGATCAGCGACAGGATCGTCGGCGTGGCGACCAAACCAACGACGATCAGCACGCTGACGCCGATGCTCAACAGCCCGTAAGAGCGCCCCAACTTGTGCGGTTTGCGGCGCAGTTCGGTCACGATCAGCACCAAACCGAACAGCAGCGTGATCGCGGCGCTGATGACGACGATGAACGTCAGCAGGGCGGGCAGCGTTTGCCGCGCCGTCCCCCATGCGAACACGCCAACGGGGATCAACACGGCAAGATACGCCAGCAGTACGCCGAAGAAGTTGGCATACGGGTGCTTGCGCAGCGTTTGCACGACGGCGTAGAGGATAAAGGGCAGCGGGACAAACCCGCCGATCAGCATAAGTTGTTGCACGGTGGTTTGCTTTCTGCGCTTATTCGTAGCGCAACGCGTCAATCGGGTTGAGGCGGGCGGCGCGGCTGGCAGGATAGACGCCGAAGAACACGCCGACCCCGGCGGAAATTGCCAGCGCCAGCGCGACGCTCGTCATTTGCACGGCGACGGGTAAACTTTCGACCAGCGCGGTGATCAGCAGCGACCCGCCTGCTGCCAGCGCGATCCCGATCACCCCGCCTGTAATCGCCATGACGACGGCTTCGGTCAGGAATTGCAGCACGATGTGCAGGCTGCGCGCACCGACCGCCTTACGCAAGCCGATCTCGCGGGTGCGCTCGTTGACCGTCACCAGCATGATGTTCATCACACCGATCCCGCCGACGACCAGCGAAATCCCGGCAAGAATGCCGAGGAACGCCGTCAGCGTTTCGATGGTGCTGGACAGCGAGTCGATGATTGTGGTCGCCGTGAACAGGCGGAAATCGTCGTCATCGTCCACGCCGATATTGCGTTCTTCGCGTAGGATGCGCGTCGCTTGGTCGATAGCGGCGTCCACCTGTTCGCTGTCAACCGCTTTGACGAGAATCTGGTTGATGACCGGCACACCCGTCAGGCTGCGCGCCGCGTTCAGCCGCGCTTGCGCCGTCGTGATCGGCACGACGATCAGGTCGTCGTTCTCGCCGCCGGTGTCATCCAGCACGCCGATCACCTGAAAGAAGACCGAGCGCACGCGAATCTGCGCGCCGATGGGGTTCGCATCGTCAAACAGGGTTTCCGCCGTATCCACGCCGATTAGCGCGACAGGCGCGCTCTCGTCCAGTTCGGTCTGCGTGAACATGCGCCCGCTGCTGACCGTCCGGTCATTCACGGCGAGATAGTCGGTCGTCGCGCCGGTCACGGAGATGCTGTCCTCCACGCCGTTGTAGACGACCGCGTAATTCCCGCTCGTCGTCGGCATGGCGTAGGCGATTGCCGGGGCGCGGCTTTCGTCCGCCAGCGCGGCGGCGAGCGACTGCGTGAGCGGATTGGTGGATGAGTTTGCCGTCAGCGACACGCGGATCAAACTCGCGCCCAAGCCTTCAAACTGCGACGTGATGCTCGTCTGCACGGCTTGACCGAGCGAGAGCAGCAGCACCACCGATGTGATCCCGATGATGATGCCGAGCATGGTCAGCGTGGTGCGCAGCTTGTTGCCCATTAACTGATTCAAGGCGATGCGGATATTCTCGAAGATGACCATCATTCAAACCTCAACGCCTGAATCGGGTTTAAGCGCGCAGCACGGTTAGCAGGGAACAACCCGAAGAAGATGCCGATCCCGCTGCTGACCCCGGTTGCCAGCAGCACAACATCCGGGCTGAGGCTGAAGGTCACGCCGGAGATGAAGCGCGGCGCGGCTTGCAGCACCGCCCAACTCACCGCGATTCCGCCCGCCCCGCCGAACAGCGAGAGCAGCACACTTTCGATCAAGAATTGGCTGAGGATGTCGCGGTGCTGCGCGCCGACCGCCTTACGCAGCCCGATCTCCTGCGTGCGTTCGGAAACCGACACGAGCATGATGTTCATCACGCCGATGCCGCCGACCAGCAGCGAGATCGCGGCGATCCCGCTCAGGAACAGCGTCAGTGTTTCCAGCACCGCCGTGCGCGACTCGGCGATGGTTTCGGCGCTCGTCACGTCGAAATCGGCTTGATCCGGGTCGCTGATTCCGTGCTTGTCCAGCAGATACGCCTCGATCTGCTCGGTCGCCGCGTCCATCGACGCCGTTTCGCTCACCTGCGCGTAGATCGTGGAAACGCGGTAGCCCTCGCCCGCGATCCGCGCATTGCCTAAGCGCGCCTGTGCCGTCGAGATCGGCACGAGAATTGCGTTGTTCGGGTCTTGCATCGTCGCCGTGCGTTCTTCCATTACGCCGACGATCACGAATGCCAGATCGTTGATGCGGATCGTCTTGCCTGTCGGATCATAGCTGGCGTCGCCGTACAGGTCTTCGACGACGGTTGATCCCAGCAGCGCGATCTGCGCCTGCCCTTCGATGTCCTGCGATGTGAACAGGCTGCCTACACCCGGCAGCCACTCCTGCACGGCGAAATAGCTGCCCGTCACACCGCGCACGGTCACGGTGACGCTGGCGTAGCCATCAACTACCGTCCCCTGCACCGTATAATCGGCGGCGATCTGGTTGACATCCGGCGCAACAGCCTCATCCGCCAGTGCTTCGACATCGACCATCGTTAGCGGGTTAGTCGCTTGAAAGAAACCGCGCGCCGGCGGCGAACCGCGTACAGTCAGAATATCCGCGCCCAAGCCTTCGAAGCGCGCGACGACGTAATCCTGCACCCCGCGCCCCAAGCTGATCAGGCTGACCACCGCGCCCACCCCGATGATGATGCCGAGCATCGTCAGCAGGGCGCGCGTGCGGTTGAGCAGCAGGCTGGTCACGGCAATGCGGAAGCTCTCGAAGAAACGCATCAGGTATATTCCTCGGCTTTGCCGCTGTAGTACGTCTCGTGGAACAGGGTTTGCAGTTCGTGCGCCTCAGACGGACGCTCGTCCACACCCGCCACCAGCGGGTGTTCGAGCGCTTGATCGGCGACGATCTGCCCGTCACGGATCATGACGACGCGCTTGGTATGGCGCGCGATCCATGGATCGTGTGTGACGAAAATCGTGGTGATCCCCTCCTCGTTGTTGAGACGCTGGAAAATCTGCATGACCTCCGTGCCGCTGCGCGAGTCGAGGTTGCCCGTCGGCTCGTCCGCGAGGATGATCGCCGGGTTGGTCACGAGCGCCCGCGCAATGGCGACGCGCTGCTGCTGACCGCCTGACAGCTCGCTCGGCAGATGGTTGATGCGCTGCGCCAGTCCGACCGACTCCAGCGCGGCTTTCGCCCGATTCCGCCGATCCCGCGCGTTGGCGTAGATCAGCGGCAGTTCGACCTGCCGGAGCGCCGTCGTGCGCTTGAGCAGGTTAAAATTCTGGAAGACGAAGCCGATCTTCCGGTTGCGGATCGTCGCCAGCGCCGCCGGACTCAGCCGCGCGATGTCTTCCCCATCGAGGAAGTATTCGCCACCCGTCGGCTGGTCGAGCGCGCCGAGGATGTTCATCAACGTGCTTTTGCCCGAACCGGACGGTCCCATGATCGAGACGAATTCCCCGCGCCGGATGTCCAGCGTGATGCCTTTCAGCACTTGCAGCGTTTCCTCGCCCATTGGATACTGCTTGGTGATCGCGCGGATCGCGATCACCGGCTGTTCGATTTCCCCGTCGTGCGGTGTTTTGCCGTTGGTGCGATTGAACAACTTGACCATCTCAGCCACCCCCACCGGGCATAGCGCCGCCCGGCATACCGCCACTCGGCGGCTGGAAATCGCCGCTCGGCGGCTGAAAATCGCCGCTCGGACGTTCACCGCCACCTGCCAGCCCACCGCCAAACAAGCTGCCCAATCCCGCGCCCGCCTGCGCTGCGGCGTCTTCGGTCTCACGCTGGACGATGACGATGGTCTGTCCGACGCTGAGTCCGCTTGTGATTTCGCTCGAATCGGTGCTGCGTTCGCCTATCGTCACCGGGATGGTGGTATATTCGCCCGCTGCCGTCTCCACCGTGACGACATTTTCGCCTGTCGCGCTGTCGGTCGAGATGAAGCGGTTCGGGATGAGCAGCACGCCGGTCAACTGCTTGAGGATGACCGTCGCCGTCGCGCTCATGCCGGGGCGCAGCACGACGCTCTGCACGGGGTCGAGCAGTACTTGCGCGTCATACGTGACCAATTCGCCGTTTTGCGTCGGCATGGTGGCAAGGTGCGTAATCGTGCCGCCGATCTCGGCATCCGCGAATGCCTGTACATCCACCGTGACCGTCTGCCCTTCGCCGACATTGACCACATCGGCTTCGGCGATGTTCAGGTCAATCGTGTACTGGCTGGTATCCAGCAGCGTCATCGCGCCGCTGCTTGGCGGGTTCACGCCGACGATCAGCGACTGTTCCGCGACGATGCCGTCGAACGGCGCGACCAGCACATAGTTGTCGAGCGTGTCACGCACCGTTTCGAGGTTCAACTGCGCCTGTTCGACTTGAATTTCCGCCTGCCGGATTTCGTCGCCGGTTGCGCCCGCCAGCAAGCTGTCGAGCTGTGCCTGCGCGTTTTCAAGCGACGCCTGCGCGGAGATCGTCCCGGAAGAAGAACTTGTGCCGCCGACGGTGCTGTCGTAGCTCATTTGCGCCGTCGTCACGCTGTCCTCGGCATTGTTGACCGACTGGTCATAGCCCTGCTGTTCGACCCATGTCACTTCGCCGCTGCGGAATTCATCCTGCGCCACACGCTGATCGCGGTTGATCTGCGCCTGCCACAGTTGGTTGCGGGCGAGTTCGACTTGCAGCGCGGCGATCTGAATGTCGATGTCGCTGGTAGAACCGGATTGCGACGCGGAATACAACTGTGCTTGCGCCAGCGTCACATTCGCCTCCGCCAGATCGATTTCGATCTGCGTGGGCGGTGCTAGAATCGCGTCCAGCGACGCCTGCGCCTGCTGCACTTGCAGTTCCGCCACGCGGATACGAGCGTCGGCGTCGGTCGTGTCGATGCGCGCCAGCACATCGCCCGCCCGCACCGCGTCGCCGACCTCGACCAGCACTTCGGTCACGAAGGCAGACGCGCCAAAACTCAGCGTTTCGCTGGCGGCGGGACTAAGCGATCCGGCGGCGTCAAGAGTGAGCGTGAGCGTCCCGGTCGCGACGGTCGCCCGCTCCGCGATAGTGACCGTCGCGCCGTCTTCGACGTTGACGGTACTGGTCGTCACCGCATCCTGTGAGCGCACAATGATGCTGCCGCCAAAGGCGACGATGGCGACGCCTACCATCACGGCGATCACGGTGAATAGGCGGCGTGTCGTTTTTGTCCTCATAGAAGGTTCTCCTGAATTCGACATCGGGTTAACTGTTCAGCGGGATAGTCGCTTCGCCCGTCATGCCGGGACGGATGCGCAGATCGTCGGTGTTGAGGCGGAAGCGCGCCGTATACTGCACGATTCCGTCGCTTTCCGTGCCGATCCAGCCGATCTGATCAATCGTGGCGGCGAATGTTTCGTCGGGGAGCGCGTCGAGCACGATTTGCGCGCTCATGCCTTCTGTCACCTGATCCAGATCGAGTTCGTGGATCGGCGCGGTCAGCCAGAGCTGCGCGAGATCGGTCATGCTGATCGCCGCGCTGCCTGTCCCGACGGTATTCCCGGCTTCGATGTTCACCGCGCTGATGACACCCGCCATCGGCGAGATGATTTCGAGGCGGCGCAGCGTCGTCTCGGCGCTGGCGAGGTTCGCTTGGGCGATTTCGACGGCAAGCTGCGCATTCGTCACCTGTGACTCGTCCGCGCCCGCCATCAGACTATCGTATTGAAGCTGCGCGATCTGGATGCGCACGCTCGCCGACCATAAGCTCGAATTATTCGGGGTTTGCAGTTCTTCGAGCTGAAGCCGCGCGATCTCCATGTTGAACGAGGCTTGCCCGACGGCGGCGTCTTGCAGCGCGACTTCTGCCTCTGTGCCATTCATGTTGGCGCGCTGCTGCACGGCGAGGTTGTAGGCATCGACCGCCTGCTGATAGCGGATTTGCTGCTGCTGTACCTGCGTATCGTCGCTTGACGCTGCATCGCTGTAGCTGGCTTGCGCGCTCATGATGTTCAGTTCCGCCTGCCGGATTTCCTCGTCGGTCGGCGGATCGAGCAGGTTTTGCAGGTTGATCTGCGCGTTTTCGAGGCTCAACTGCGCTTGGCGGTAGGCGATCTGCGCGCTCGTATTGTCCAACCGCGCCAAGACCGTCCCGGCATCGACGTAATCCCCCGCTTGCACGTAGACTTCGCTCACCGTGCCGGAAGTCTGGAACGACAGGTCAGCCGTCCGGTTTTCCTCCACCGCTCCCAACACCGACACGGACGTGACGGTCGCCGCCGCGCTGGTATCCGTACCTGTGCCAGCGCCCGCTTGCGGCAGCGTCCCGACCGCAGCCGCAAAACGCGCCGCCGCCGCTGCCGGAACT